>JAYUBJ010000564.1:0-3847 GCA_043740915.1 Verrucomicrobiota bacterium | reverse complement strand
TTTTCTTCGCGAGCAACGGAGCGAGAACAACGCGCTCGGCATCCGTCAAGGTGCGGCTCGCGTCGTCCCGGGTGTTGGCGAGAAAGCCGAGAAAATTATGGCTGCCGGTGTAGTTTTTCGCCGCCTCGGGAAACCAATTGAAATACGCGGCGCGCAACTCCGGTGTCCAGCCCTGCCGAACCAGGCGCAAGGCAAACACGTACTGCATCTGTTCCTCCTGCGTGGGCGCGGCAGCGAGCAGCTTCATGGTTTTCTCCACCATGTCGGGCGCCTCGAGATACACCAGCAACTGGCACAACTCGCGGTTCAGCCGCGCGCTCGAGGCCGGAAATTGGCGGCTCAATTTTTCCACGCCCATCGTCCGCATCGCCGCACCCGGTTTCCCCTGGCGGATAAAACTGAGGCTGATGACGCGGAGTTTGTCCAACTTCTGCTCCTCGTTGAGCGAGTCGAGCGGAAATTTCGCGAGCGCCTTGAGCAGATCGTCCTGACATGCCGGCCCGCCGCAACGCGCGAGCGCGAGCAGCGCAGTGATCCCAGCGTGCGAATTCGTCTCCGCGAGGGCGCGGGCCTGCCATTGCGCCACCGGCTGCGCCTCGAGCGCGATGCGCGCAGCGTAACGAATCCAGCGGTCGTCGCTGTTGAGATGAGGCCAGACGAAATCCACGGCGGCGGGATCAGTCTTTCCGTGAAAGGCTTCGAGCTTGTGGCGGAGCGCCCGGCTTTTCGCACCGGATATTTCCGCCAACCCGACCACCACCGGGTCGCGCACTTTTGGCAATTCGTACGTCACACGATACAATCCGGACTGCGTGCCACGGCCGCCGGTGATGAAATACATCGCACCGTCCGCCCCGAATTCCAGATCCGTCACGTTGAGCGGCCGGCCAGTCACGAACGGTTCCACGGTGATTTTGTAAGTCGCGCCGTTCGGGATGAAATGCGCGGCATAGATGGTGCCAAACGCCCAATCGCACAGAAACAAGGCGCGCTGATATTTCGACGGCAACTGGCTGCCGCTGCCGAACTTCATGCCCGTGGGCGAGCTGCGGCCCACGTCGAGATTGCTGCGCAGGCTGTCGGGATAATAATCCGGCCATTTGCCGGTGCCCTTGCGCCAGCCATATTCGCCGCCGGAGACGAGGTGGTTGATGCGTGTGGGTCGGTACCAGGGCGCGCCATCGTCCCAATCCATGTCGCTGTCGAAGGTGAACATTTCGCCGTCGCGATTGAAGGCGAGGTCATAAGCATTGCGCAGGCCGCCGCAAACGAGCGTCCACTCTTTGCCGTCAGGATCGGTGCGCAGCACGCAACCACCCGGTGGCGGACCGTTGGCCCAGGTAAAATTTTCCGGCCAGTGCTGCGGCGGCAGCAGTTGATCCTCCTGAAAATTCCGGTGCGGTGAATGCGCCGATAAATCCGCGGGCAGCTTGGTCTCGTTGCCGTGCATGAGATAAAGCATTTTGTCCGGGCCAAGCACGAGCGCGTGCGGACCATGTTCGCCTGCGGCTTCGGTTCGGAAGGCGCCTTCAAACTTTTTCAACAACTTCACTTCGTCGAACTCGCCGTCACCGTTCGTGTCTCGGAGTCGATAGAGGCCGGTGCCATCCGGCCCCTGGCCGCTGACATACAGGCTGTCGAATGCGTAGAGCAGACCCATCGCCGCGCCCACGGGAGCCGCGATTTTTTCCCAGCGCTCCACCTGCCCGGCGGCGGACAGCGTGACCCGCAACAGGCCGCCCCGACTGGGTTTGCCATCGGCGGTCTGGGTGGCGATTTTCTCCGGGGAAATAATCAGGCGGCCCTTTGCATCGACGGTCAGGCAGATCCAGGAGCCTTCATCGGATTGCGCCGAGCGGAGCAGTTCGGCCTTGAAACCGGGCGGCAAACCCAGCGTGCTGACCGGCGTGGCGGTGTTCACGGCGTTTTGCGCGGGCACTTCTGCGGGAACGATTGCCAATAATAGGATGAGCCAGCCAATGCACTGCCATGAATGGCGGCGTCGCTCTCGGGCCGGCTGGGTTGGAAAAAAATGGGATGTTTTCAAGAATGCACGACAAGATAGGAATGCCAGCAGGAGAACGGCAAGGCCAAAACGGGCGGGGATAGCAAACCGGGTACGAACAGAAACCAACCACGGACCGCAGCTGTGTCGTCCTCGACCAGCCACAGCATGTGCACAATACGAGGTGACGTAGATCTCGGAGGTGCCGTGAAACTATTTCCGTTGCCGTTCAGGACGGAACTGCTGCGGCTGGTCGAGGACGATACAGCCGCGGTCCGTTAAGGATGCGTGCCGCGTGCCGCGAAATCTGCGCCCAAAAAAAGATTACGCCCCACGGCCACCTCCACCGTGAGCGGCGGAAACAACCAGTGGAGCGCACACTTGCGAGGGAATTGCTCCCTCAGAAACCTGGCTGATTACACTTTCTTCTTGGCGTGAGGAAACGCCTTGGCCCACTTTTCCTTGTCCGCGGCGCTCATTTTTTCGCGCTCTTCCTTGTCGAGCCGGCCGTCCTTGTTGGCGTCATATTTTTCCAGCATTTCCTTTTTCACGGCCTTCTGCTCTTCCGTCAGTTCGGGCCGCTTCTTGCCTTCCTTCTTGGGTTCATCGGCGGCGCGGACGGTCAGCGCGGTGGCGAACAAAATACCCAGGGCGATCTGTAACAGTTTCTTCATATAATCTGCTTTTGTTTTTGTTGAGTGTTTTTACCGACAATCAAGCCAGACGCAGTTCAGCCGGCAAAGGTTACAGAACCGCTGACAACTCGTTTCCGAAGTAGGAGACGAGGTGACGAGACTCGAACCGAACCTTCAGAAATTGGGGTGATTAGAAACTCGTCACCTCGTCTCCTACAACAATAGCCACCTTGCCGCGAACCCGGCCTTCAGCGTATGCTGCCGGTGTGTCAAATGACTTTTTTGCCGATGCCGCCCTCGTCCTCGTGGGCCATGGTTCCACGCTGAATCCGGATTCCGCCGCGCCCACGTATCAACACGCGGATGAGCTGCGGCGCCGGGGCATTTTCGCGCAGGTGCTCGAGACGTTTTGGAAACAGGAACCCGCCCTCTGCGCGGTGCTGCGCGGGGTGTTTGCGCCGCGCGTGTTCATCGTGCCGCTGTTCATCAGCGAAGGCTATTTCACCGAGGAAGTCATCCCGCGCGAACTCGGCTTTTGCGCCGCCGGCCAAAAGGATTTTGACCGTGTGCAACAGCGTGGCGGCCAGACGTTCCATTACTGCGGCCCGGTCGGCACACACGAGAGCATGACTGCGGTGCTGCTCGCCCGGGCGCGCGAGGTGGCGGAACAATTTCCCTTCCCACGCGCCCCCAAGCTGGCGGACACCGCGCTCTTCATCGCCGGACACGGCACCGGCAACAACGAGAATTCGCGCAAAGCCATCGAGCGCCAGGTGGAATTGATCCGCGCGCAGAATATTTATGCGGAAGTCCACGCGGCGTTCATGGAGGAGGAGCCGCGCATTGGCGATTGCTATCAGGTGGCGCGAACCAAGAACATGGTCATGGTGCCATTCTTCATCAGCGATGGGCTGCACAGTTACGAGGATATTCCCGTAATGCTGGGGGAGCCAGCGCGCGTGGTGCAGGAGCGGTTCAAGGCCGGCCGGCCCACGTGGCGCAATCCCACCGAGAAGCACGGAAAACGTCTGTGGTATTCCGCGAGCATCGGCAGGGAACCGCTCCTGGCCAACGTGATTCTCGAACGCGTCCGCCAAGCGGCCTCGGGTCGCAATCTGTAGCCGCAACCTTCAGGTTGCGCTCCCCGGACACACTCGCATACATCTTTGCCCTTGGCACACCCACGCAGCCTAAAGGCGTGCGGCTA
>JAYUBJ010000563.1:0-3851 GCA_043740915.1 Verrucomicrobiota bacterium | reverse complement strand
CCTTCAATCCGTCCAACAGATTTTAGAACTTCACTCTCATCAATAATGACAGACCCCCGCCCAAGGGTATGTAGTTTTACTTATACGCGGACATGTAGATACCGTTCTCACCGTTTTGGACAATTCCTGAAAAGTCGCTCACCGTTGCTGTCATTAATGTAACACGAATGTCTGCACCTGTTCTGTCTGAAGGATCTGCGTCACACCATAAACGGCTTCCTCACGAACGTGGTGCAAAGAAACGAGCTCACGCGCATGAATTTGGCGGGCCAAACGTTTAATCTCGTGCTGAGGCGCATTAACTCCGCTACGAAGTCGCCTTCTGAGTTCCGATTTTGCATGAGCATCCCAGCCAGTGAACCCGACGAAATCTTTCCTCCAACTAAGAATCTCAATCGTGGCCATAGGCGTCCACCATTCAAACGCGCGCCGCCCGGTTGGTAAAGGGTTCGCCATGCTGGTGTGGTCGGAGTATTCCCCTCGTGCCAAATCGCTGTCAAGCGATTGATCCCTCGGTTGAATCATCGGGCTTGTGCGATTCACAATGCCATTTAGGGGATGTTGAATTTCTTGCAATTCCGGCACCAGCAGCCCTTCCCCAGCGTCGCTCAAATGATGAAGTAAGCCCCGATGAGTGCGAGCAGGATTCCCGGTCCCCAGAGCATTGGAAAGAAAAAGCCCATGGCCATCGAAGCAATCATCAAGACACCGACGCTGAACAATTGCGGACGACTTTTTTGGGTCATCTCCCCATCACAACTCTTGCAGTTCATATGGGTCAGGACGTTTGCATAGGGGTCAGTCCAAACAATGACACAAATGTGTCATTATTTGGGACTGACCCCTCTGACTTTTCGGATCGGCAGTTCGTCGCGGTCGAATCCGGGCTCGCCGCGCAGCAGGCGGCCGGCGGAACCGGTGAGCCACAGGTATTGATCACCAGGCACATTGGGTTCGGCTACGAACGGACTCTTGCCGGTCGGCGGATCGGGGCGGCACTTGAAGATGGCGGTGCCCTCGTCGAGTTCGTCGAACATGGCCACGTAAAACATCTGCGCCCCGGCCCGCTGAAAATTCCGGAATTGTGACCAGAGAAAACGTCCGTCCTGCCGCGGAATCGCGTTCACAAGCGCGGACTCGCCCCGGCTCGCCGAAAGGTTGTGCCAGCTAAATCCCGGGAAGGCGACGGGCAGATAATCGAGTTTCCGCGTGCGGCACCACGCCAGATCGGCGCTCAATGTGTTATGCGCGTAGGCCGCCGCAGTCGCCGGCGAATCGTAGCGGCCAACCGTCCACGGACTGATTACATCTGCGGAAGCAACCAACTGATGCAGCACCGGGTCAGAAATGGAATCGCGGTCAAGCGTGCGCCAGTAAGCCGGCACACCGAGCATCAGCGAACAACCACCAAATTCTGGATCCATTTTGAAAAAGTGGATGAGTCGTTGCCATTCCTCGAGCATCGGGGCCCGGTCCGAAAAACCGATTCCCCAAAGCGCGACCAAGGGCTTGCCGCGATGGCGGAGATACGCCGGATTCGCGGCGGAATTGGTGAGGCGGAACTGCGACTCAAGATGTTTCCAGTCGGCCATCACCGCCTCCGTCTCCCCTGGCGTCAGCCCGCTCAGGTCATACATCAACGCCCAGCAGCGACCAGTGTCGCGGGCGGCGGTGCGACAGTTATCGAGCACGGTATCCATCGGCTTGCGATAACGCACATCGCGCGTCGTGACGGCGAAGCGCTGGAGGAAAACGCCGTCGATGCCATAGTCGCGCATCCACTCGAAATGTTTGGCCACGGTGGTTGGCCGCACGGAACTGAACACCTCGGCGACGGTTCCATCCGGATGCCGGAAAGGGGTCGGGACGCGATCCGCGGCGGGCAACTCCCGCACGTCGGGCCAAAGCTCAATCGCACAAACCCCCGGCTCGAAGGATTTACCATTCGAGTAATGATGCCAGCCGTTTTCCGTGCCATCGGCGGGCGCACGAAACCAGCCCTGATAACCGCACATGACTTTTCCGGTCAGGCCGTCTAGTTGCGCACCGAGGCATAGGAGCGGGAGTAGCGAGAGCAAAAACGCAATTCTCATCATGATGCATTGGAAAAATGCTTAACGGCTTAGAACTGAAAACCTTTGTGAAAATGCCCAGCGCAAAAAGCTGATCGAAAAACTGGTGTTCACAATTTGGTATTAGCGCATTCTTATTTCCAGCGAGATTCTCTCGAACACTTTTTGATTTTCAGATGTGTGACATTTCTGAGTTTTCGCACCAGCTCGGTAGTTGTTAGACTGCGGCATTGTGCCCTCGATCCAAAAACCGAAACCACCAAAACAGCAACACACAGAACGCGCCGGCTGCGACACAAGAAATGAATACTCCCAAAGTTAGGGATTCATCAAATCTTCCATTGGTGTACAGACGAGCATGGGCCTCAGTGCCCTCGGATCCATACCTCATGTCGTTGATAAGCACCCAAATGAAACCCACGCAAACAGCTACGAACGCTAGAAATGCAGCAACACGCTCCCGTCGGGTTTTGCCGCATATCCAAGAACTCGAAGCTGAACTTTGCGTTTGCATGGTCGAGCGGGCTTAAATGCGAGTTTACGACGATCGGTGGCAGAGTCATCACCAAGTTGGTATACTGGAAGTATTCCCCTTGTGCCAAATGGCTGTCAAGCGATTGAGCCCCGGTTGAGCGCGAACTCCGACGTTACCCCGTCCGATGGGATTGAGGTGAGCGTCTCTAAAGCTTGAACGATTGCGCGAAGGCCAACTTGCTCGAGAATACTCGCCCCACCCGAAAAGCGCCCCGACAGCCGATGTCGGGGGCGCAGTCCAAGACGCTGGCGCGCGGATCCGAACTTCCTCCCGGTCTTGGAAAGCGGTGGCCAGTGCAGCGCGACACCGCTTTCGCACGGGTTGACCAAGGCTTATTTCTTCTCGGCCGGCACTATTTTCCAGATTTTTCCTCCCCCGCGGGTGAGTCCGGTGGATGCATTGGTGAGGACGTAGATTTCGCCGTCGTTGTCTTCGCCGAACGCGCACACACAACCATACGGCCGGCCCACCCGGAGCAGGTCCACGGTCCATCGGGCTTTGGCTTCACCGGGTCGCGCGACGAAGAGCCGGCCCTGCGGCGAACCCTGGATGCCCGACCAATCGCCGAAAACATACAGCCCCTTCAATTCCGGCAGGTCCTTGCCACGATATACATAACCACCAGTAATACTGATGCCCATCGCTTCGGGGTCGCCTCTAAAACCGGAAGCATTTTTGTAAACGGCGATGGGATCGATCAACGGTTCACCGCGCAGGCCCTTTTCCGCCCGGGCAGTGGTGGGCGCGAGTTCAGGATGCTCGCGGTTGAACCCGTCAAAGCCCTCGCGCAATGGCCAGCCGTAGTTGCCACCCTTGGTGATGATGTTCACTTCCTCCCAACGCATCTGGCCCACGTCGCCAATGAACAACGCGTGTTCGCCGCCCCGGTCGAAGGTCATGCCCCACGGGTTCCGCACGCCATAGGCAAAAATCTCGGGCAATCCATCCTTGCCATCCGCAAACGGATTGTCCTTGGGAATCCGGTAAGCCTTTCCCGAAGCCCCTTTGCCGTCGCCCACATCCAGCCGCAGGATTTTGGCAAGCAGCGTCCGGGTGTTTTGGCCATTGCCCTCGGGCACGTGGCCGAGGCCCAAATCACAACCCTTGGGCCCGCCGCCATCACCCACCGACATGTAGAGAAAGCCGTCGGGACCGAACGCGATGCGGCCGCCGTTGTGATTGAAGAAAGGTTTATCCACCTCGATGATGACACGCTCGGAATCCGGGTCGATCCGGAGCGGTTC
>JAYUBJ010000562.1:0-12318 GCA_043740915.1 Verrucomicrobiota bacterium | reverse complement strand
CCAAGGACGGATTGGTCCGCGTTTTCGATGCGGCCGCGAATGCGCCGACCTATTTCTTTAACCGCGGTGACGAGCGACAGCCGAACACGAATCGGGTCATGTCGCCCGGGGTTCCCGCGGTGCTCGGGGGAAAGTTTGCATTGGAGCCGGTAAAATTGCCACGTCTCGCCACACTGCCCGACAAGCGTGAGTTCGTAATCAAGGACACCGTCTCCACCAGCGATAAGGCGGTTGCCGAGGCCCGCGACGCGTTGATCAAACTGCGGAAGAACGCCGCGGCCAAGCCCGACAAAATTAGGGAGCAGGAAATAAACGTCGCCCTCGCCGAAGCGCAACACGGGTCGCTGCTGGCCACCGTGCGGGCGGAACAACTCGAGGACGAAAACAAAATGTCATCGGACGAATGGAAGGTGGCGGCCACGACCGCCGCGGGCAAACAGCGCGAGGTCGAGGTTTTGAAAGCGCGGCTCAAACTTCATCAAGTGCAGACCGCCGAGGCGGAGGCGCAACGGAAGGCGGATGACACAGCCGCGGCGATTTCAGCGGTAAAGGGTGTTTCCGGAGAATCCTCGGCAACGGAGAAGGTGACCGCGGACAAAGCCGCTGCCAGAAAAATTGAATCGGAGAAAGCAGTCAAAGACCTGGAAGCGGCGAAGAAGAAAACCGCCGAAGCGGAAAAGGCTGTGGCGGATGTCAAAAAGGCCGGGGAAGGTGCGGTCGCCACCGCCTACCAACCGCGTTCGATAGAGACTTATCCGGCCACCAGCACCGGCCGTCGATTGGCGTTGGCGAACTGGCTGGCCAATCGCGCGAATCCACTCACGGCCCGAGTAGCGGTGAATCACATCTGGCTGCGGCATTTCGGTCAGGGCATCGTTCCCACCCCGGCGGACTTTGGCCGCAACGGCCGCCCGCCGTCGCATCCGCAGTTGCTGGACTGGCTGGCCTCCGAGTTGGTGGCGCAGAATTGGAGCATGAAGGCCATGCACCGGCTCATGGTGACGAGCAGCACCTACCGCATGGCCTCCACCCCCGATGAAGCGGACGCCCGGATCGATCCAGACAATGTTTATCTCTGGCGCATGCCGTCGCGGCGCATGGAGGCGGAACTCGTGCGCGACAATCTGCTTTATGTCAGCAGCGATCTGGACCTGGCGATGGGAGGGGCGGACATCGATAATCAATGGGGGCTGACCTCGAAACGGCGCAGCCTTTACTTGCGCAACGCGGCCGAAAAAGAAGTGGAGTTTCTTAAGATTTTCGATGGACCGGCGGTGACCGAATGCTACCTGCGCCGGCCGAGCGTGGTGCCCCAGCAGGCCCTGGCGCTGGCCAACAGCGAGTTGACGCTGGGCGAGGCGCGATTGCTGGCCAGATCAGTTTCCGCTGAAACCGGCGAGAATGACGGAAAGTTTGTGGACACTGCGTATCGCCGCATTCTTGCGCGTCCACCGACGCCCAAGGAGGCCGAGACGTGCCGTGATTTTCTCACGCAACAAACAAAAAATGCATCGAGCCAGCGCGCCCGCGAGAATCTCGTCCTCGTGCTGTTCAATCACAATGATTTTGTCACCATCCGATGAGGCTGCCATGAAAAATAATTCCGGTTTGCACCAATGCCAGGGCATCACTCGACGCTCCTTCCTCGCGGACACCGGCCTGGGATTCACCGGGCTCGCGTTGTCGGCCATGCTGTTTCGAGACGGCCTGGCACGGGCGGATTCCCTGGCGACCGGCTGGCGGCCGCCCGATGGCAAACCGCATTTTCCGGCGCGCGCCCAATCGGTCATCTGGATTTTTCTGTGTGGCGGCGTCAGCCATCTTGAGAGCTTCGATGTGAAGCCGGAATTGAACAAATACGCGGGCAAATCGATCGCCGATACCCCGTTCAAAAGTGTGCTGGCGACCGAGGGCAAGGATGTCATCGACGCCAATCCGAGCCATGGAAACCGCAAGGTCATCATGCCCTTGCAAACCGGATTCAAACCCTGCGGCGCGTCCGGTCTCGTGGTGGGCGATTGGTTTCAGCACATCGGCGAATCCGCGGACGACCTCGCCGTGGTGCGGTCGCTCTGGACGATTCACAACGATCACGGCGCGCAATTGACATGGCAGACTGGACGGCACCCGCGCGAACTCGAACATCCGACCCTGGGCGCCTGGGTGACGTACGGACTGGGTTCGATCAACGAGAACCTGCCCGAGTACGTGGTGCTCGGGGTGCCGACGGGGGATTGTTGCGGCGGCACCTTTACGCACGGCGGGGCGTATCTTGGCCCGCAATACGGCGGCGTGCGCCTGAATGTGGATCCGAAAAAACCACTGCCTTTCATGGCGCCAGCCGCGGGTGCCATCACCGCCGCCGAGCAATTGGAAAACCTTACGTTGCTCGGAAAATTAAATCATCTGGCGGGCATTGATTATCCGGACGACCAGAATCTCCGGGCCCGCATCAAATCGTACGAACTTGCCTTTCAAATGCAGACGTCGATTCCCGAGACATTGCAACTCGAGAAAGAGACCGAGGCCACGCGCAAGCTCTACGGACTGGACAAAACGGAGTGCAAAACTTTCGGCGAACAATGTCTCGCGGCCCGGCGATTGGTCGAGCGCGGGGTGCGATTTGTGCAATTGTTTCATGGCGGCGGTGGCGGTGGCTCTTGGGATGCGCATTCGGAGATCAAGTCGAACCATGGCAGCCTCTCCGCCCAGGTGGATCAACCCGTGGCCGGTCTGCTCAAGGATCTCAAGCAGCGCGGCATGTTGAAGGATACGCTGGTGGTGTTCGGCACGGAGTTTGGGCGCTCGCCCGGCGCCGAAGGAACGGGGCGCGATCATCATCCGCAGGCATTCAGCGCCTGGCTCGCCGGAGCCGGCATCAAGGGCGGCGTGCAACACGGCGTGACGGACGAACTCGGTTTTCACGCCGTCGAGAACCGTCATTATGTGACGGACATCCACGCCACGGTCCTGCGCTGTCTGGGTCTGGATTCGCGCAAGCTCGAAGTCCCGGGCCGCAAGCGCCTCGACCTCGACCACGGAGAAGCGATTGCGCAGATTCTTTCGTAACCCACCGCCACACCATGAACTGGAAGGACGAAGATTTACCCGCGCTGCGGGAACTCGAATCAACCATCCTCCAAATTTGGTTGCGCCACGAAGAAATGACCGACTACGCCGCCGGCCGGGCTTACGAGGCCGCGTATCAATTTTACCGCGCACGTTTGCGTGGACATGAGCCCAAGCCGCCGGCGCTCACCGGACTCGACCTCGAGACTTTCAACGCCGTGCGGGAAGTCTGCGAGCAGCATCTGGCCTCCGGGGCCAAACCCGTCAAAGGGATGCCAAACGGGAATACGAATCCGCTCCCTCTGGAAAAGTTGGTGGAATACCTGCGCGAACTGCATCGCTCGGTGGAACGCCATACCAAACTCGGCGGGCGCCACGGCTACCTGGAGTTTGTCCGGGAGTTCATTCCCTAAGGATGCTGCTCCCCGATCGCTTTGAGGGTGTTCGCCGCCGCGACCCGCGCCCATTCACCGTGCGTCACCTCGGCGAGATAGGCGGTCGCAGGGGCAAGCACCACCGCCCCAAATTGCGCCAGGACACCCGGCAGTTCCTCACTTACCCACTCATCCATGAAATCGTCGGCGCGCTGAAACAATGCGAGCAGCGGCGCGATGGACTCCTCCGCGCGCAATTCCACCAGGGCGCGCCACGCGTGAATCGGGGCCCAGATGACCGGGCTGGCTTGCGGCCCATCGTGGAGTTCAGGGTCAGCCGCCATGCGGAGCAACACCGGCACATCATCCCGGGAAATGCCCAGCGCCGCGTAATTCCGTTTATCGTCATGTCGTATTTCCCCCAACGAAAGCAACTGCTTCACCGGCGGCTGATACGCGTCCTCCGGCATGGCCACCGCCGGATCAATCAGCACCTCCTCGCCGATGGATTCCAGCGCCTCGGCAATGACGCGCGGATGCACCCTGCCAAAAGAGAACAACACCTTGCCCACCTCCGCCAAATGCTCCCCCTCGGATGGATTGAATGAAAACTGAACTTCGTCACTCTTCAAACCATCGCGCAAGTCGTCCGCCCCGGCTTCGTCACAAAGACAATACAAGCCGACCTGGTCATCGATTTTCAGAGTCAATGGTGGAAATTCGGGTTCCGTCGGGGATGGGTGGCTCATTTGGTGTTTCGAGCCGGATTGAAATGTAGCGTCACGCGGCAAGTGGTAACAAAAGCGGGAAGCGGGCAAAAGAGTTTTCAACCATAGATCGACACGGATACCTGGAGTTTGTCCGGGGGTTCATTCCCGAAGAGCCTGTTTGAAAAATCTGCCGGCTCGCCCCTTCAGCGGGTGTCGGGGCCTACAGGAAGCGGCGCGAATTGCCGGCTGTTGTAGGCCCGGTGCCCTCACCGGGCGGGTTTTCAAACAGGGTTAACCTCCGCAACACTTTTTGTATTTTTTGCCGCTGCCGCACGGACACGGCTCGTTGGGTCCGCTGTGCGGCGGCCTGATGTGGGTTGCGTTTATCGGTGCGCCGGAATCGAAGGAATCAAACTCCGCGGCAAGATCCCCCTCCGGCGCCTCCTTTAATAGTTTCGCCATCGCCAATGCCAAGACTTTTGCGCCAAGCCGACTGATTCTGTTTGCCCGGTGCGGATGCTCGCGCTTGGTCTTTAATCCCAATGCAATCTGGACATCCTCCAGGTCGCCCACGATGCCCTCGTCCACGCGTCCGGAGGCGAAAGCCCGTTCGATGACCGGCATGGCCTCGACCGCCCGCAAATCCATGAGCGGTGAAATCAGTGCGGGATTAAGCGTGTCCGACTGTTCGGCAAAGTGTTCGAGCTGCGCGGCAAGCCGTGCGATGCAGTCCATTCGCAAATCGGGATGCAGTTTCGCGATCAATCCAAGAGTTTCCGCAGCCGCCTCGCGCGCCAATTCGCCTTGCGTCACCTCGGCGAGAAAGGCAGTTACGGGAGCGAGCGCGACTGCTCCGAATTGTGCCAGCGCGTGGGGCAGATCTTCACATACCCATACGTCCAGCACTTCTTCTGCGCGGCGAAGGAATTTAACCAACGGCACGATGGCTTCCTCCGCGCGTAGTTCCGCCAGTGCCCGCCACGCGTGAACCGGCGCCCAACTCACCAGGCTCTCTTGCGGCCCATCGCGCAATTGCTCATCCGTCGCCATGCGGATCAAGTCCGGCACAGCGGCGCGAGAAATGCCCAGCGCGGCATAGTCCCACTTTTGGCGATCATGCACCTCCCCTAACGAAAACAATTTCTTCACCGGCGGCTGATAGAGGTCTTCGGGGATGACCACGTCCGGGTCAATCTCCACCTCTTCCCCGAACAATTCGAATCGCCCGGCCACCGTGCGCGGATGTCGATTGCCAAAGACGAGGATGGTTTTCCCCCACTCGGCGAGATCCCCGGATTCCGGCGGATTGACTGAGAACGCAACTAAGTCCGCCGTCAGGCGGTCACACAATTCCTCAGCATGGTCTTCGTCAACGTACGCGAACAACCCCAGCGCGCTGTCCGCCTTCAAAATGACGGGCGGTGGACCGCTCATGAATGACTCGCTCATTTGGTTTTTTGATCCGGTTTGAAAGTCACCAGCCCGGTGAAGCGGCGGCGTTTATCGAATTGCAGCATGACGGGAAACTTCTTCAACAGTTTGCGCGGGAGTTCCGAGACGATTTTGCCGACCCGCGGCAGCAACAGCCATGGATCCTTCACGCCTCGAATCGTTCCACAGATTTTGCACGCGGATTTTCCATCCCGCAATTTGCGCCAGCTGCCGCAATGCGTGCATTGCAGGGCCAGAAATTCCCAGGCCAGCCCAAGCTGCTGATAAATCTCCGCGAACCGCCGCGCCCCCGCCGTGTCCTGTTTCAACGCCGGATGCCGCGCCACAAAATCCATGCTGCGGAACAGTCGGCGCAGTTCTGATTGGAGGTCACGTTTGGATTTATTCATCACGACAGAGCCAGTCGGTCCGCGGCGGGCCTTCGCGCGTGATGCCGGTGTCACTGACGAGGCGTGACCAGTGCGGCAGCGCGTCGGTGCGTGGAACGCGGCGCGGCAGCAGATGCTTTCGCAGGAAAGCCCACGGCTCTTGTTCCGGCGCGTACTTTTTAACGACCTCGGCGATGTGCAGCAACACCGGTTCGCACCGTTCCTGGACAGCGAGACGGCAGAGGTGTTCGGTATTAACGCGCGTTGAACTCAGGAACTGCGCGGCCACGCGCAAAGCGTCCAGGCTGTAGGGATGCTGACCGAGGGAAAGGGCCACGCCGATTTCTTCGTCGTGGATGGCCGGCAAATCCGCAGGTAATGCCGGATCAAAATCCCGCCGATAATGATTCGCCCCGCGCCCGACGGCGACCTTGAGCAGCCAATCGAAGACGCGTTCGCCCGCGCCACTGGATTGCGCGAGGCGCCGCAACAACCCGGAAACATGCGGCACATCGCCCAACTTGCGGGCGAGCGTCGGTGCGGACGGTTGTTCCTTTAGTTCCACGCAAGCATTCGTAACAAAAATAGCGGGCGAGCAAAAGGGTTTTAACCACGGATCCCGCGCGGGCGGGACGGATAAACACGGATTGACGCTGAAGCCACCCTCGCCGCCTCGATCAGGGAGGAACAGCGGCGGTGAACACGCGCGCACTCCAGACGCTTCGGGACAGACAGACGTGATCTTCACTGCCCTTTGCCGGGGAGCCGGAGGGATTAACCGCAGAGAACGCAAAGAACGCAGAGAAAAAGGCCGGGGATAAAGGGGTCATTTCAACACTCGTAGGAGACGAGGTGACGAGTCTCACTTCTCTCGGAAAAGATCAGAGCCTCCTCACGTCGGCACCTACTTTTGCGAAAGCGGCTGAACCATCTTCCGATTCTTTGTGTTCTTTGCGGCAAAATAATTCCGAGAATCTCATCATCGAGGGCGACAATCTGGAAGTGCTCAAGCTCCTGCAAGGCGGCTACCACGGGCGCGTGAAGATGATTTACATCGACCCGCCCTACAACACCGGCGGCGAGTTCATCTACCCGGACAACTACAAGGAAGGGCTGGCCGACTACCTGCGCTTCTCCGGGCAGGTCAGCGGCGAGGGCATTCGGTTGCCCGACAATCACAGGATGGCGTCATTTCAAAGCAACAATTGGATGCAGCACCTTTGGATTTAATTGATGAAAGAGGCCCTTACCGAAAAGGCCGGGAGCTCAACAAATGGGGTGCCGGATCTTCACGAGCTGATCGCCCGACAATGTTTTTTCCGATTCCGGGACCGAACGGCGAAGATGTTTTCCCGATCCGCAATGACGGTTCGGAAGGACGATGGCGGTTTGGCAAAGAGAAAATGCTCAAGTTGGTGGCCGAGATAGACGCGGTTTTTGAGCGACGCACCGATGGCACGTTCATCGTTTACGAGAAAGTTCGAACTGACTCCCCACGCTTGAAGGCTTACAGAAGCTTGCTTTCAGATATCGGAACCGCTGCCGATGGCACCGCGGTCTTAAAAGATTTGTTCGACGGTAAATCTCCTTTCAATTTTTCTAAACCTGTCGCTCTGGCTTCTCATCTCCTCGAGGTTGGTGGCTTAGATGAAGACGACCTCATCCTTGCTCGGTAAAGGCGTGGGGCAAGGAACGACGCCGACCACCATGCCGTCTTGATCTTCCAATTTGGAATATCAAGTTGTCAGCCTCTTTGCCGGTCAGTTGGAACATGAAATCGGGCGGAAATCGGTGCTGGTTGCGCTTGACAGCCTTATTCAAGTTGCCGGTGCTAACGCCGTAAAGCTTTGCCAGATCGGCGTCCAGCAACACCTTTTCCCCTCGCGCGAGATGGATCAGTCTTTCGACGCGCTCAATCGGGACAACCTGAGTCAGGGTTGGACTGTTCATGGGCGTTTTGGTTTGAAATGCCAAATTGGAATATCAAAGCCCCAACTTCTTAAACCGCTGGTTCACTTCTTTGAAATGGAAATCGAGCGAGCAGAGTTTTTCGAGTTCGCCTTTTTTGAAATGTTTCGCCGCGGCAGGTTCGGACTTGAGCACTTCCAGAAAATTGGCGTCTTCGCGGCCGGCGTGTTTCACTTCCCAGGTCTTCATTGCGGCGTCTTGGACGAGTTTGTACGCGGCTTCTCGGGTGAGACCCTTATTGATGAGCGCGAGCAGGACGGTTTGCGAATTCCACATGCCCAGGCTTAGGCCCAGATTTTTCTTCATGTTCGCCGGATAGACCACGAGGCCGTTCATCAGGCGCGTGAGCAGGCCGAACATGTAATCGAGCAACGTGCAGGAGTCGGGGAAAATGATGCGCTCGACGCTGCTGTGGCTGATGTCGCGCTCGTGCCAGAGGGCGACGTTTTCCAGCGCGGCGACACTGTTGCCGCGGATCACGCGCGCGAGGCCGGTGAGGCGTTCCCAGGTGATCGGGTTGCGCTTGTGCGGCATGGCGCTGCTGCCTTTCTGGCCGGGGGTGAACGGCTCCTCGGCTTCGAGCACTTCCGTGCGTTGCAGATGGCGGAACTCGACGGCCCACCGCTCGATGCTCGCGGCGACGAGCGCCAACGCTTGCATGAATTCGGCATGAATGTCGCGCTGGATGACTTGCGTGGCAATGGGCGCGGGGCGCAGGCCGAGCTGCTTGCAAACGAATGCTTCGACGCTCGGCGAGAGATGCGCGTTGGTGCCGACGGCGCCGGAAAGTTTGCCGATGGCGGCAAGGTTGCGTGCGCGTTGAAGGCGTTCCAAGGCGCGGCCAAATTCGTCGTGCATGAGCGCCATTTTCAAACCGAAGGTGGTCGGCTCGCCGTGAATCCCGTGGCTACGGCCAATGCACGGCGTGAACTTGTGCTCTTTCGCGCGGCGGGCAATGACGGGCAGCAACGCCTTCACGTCGGCGATCAAAATATCCGCGCTCTGGGTCATCTGCACGGCGAAGGCGGTGTCGCCAATGTCGCTGCTGGTGAGGCCGAAGTGGAGCCAGCGGCTCGCGTCGTGGTTGATCTTTTCGGCGACGGCGGTGGTGAATCCAATGACATCATGGTTGAGAACTTTCTCCAGTTCCTTCTGGCGTTCGACCAGCGCCTGGGTGTCGGCGAAGCAAAGATCCGCGCCCTGTTTCATCCTGGCGAAGTCGGCTTTGGGCACGACGCCTTCCTTCACCAAAGCCTCGCTGGCGAGAAGCTCAATCTGCAACCAGATCTTGAGCTTGTTTTCGTCCGTCCAGATGGCCCGCATGGCGGGACGTGAATAGCGTTGAATCATGCGCGTCTAGATTAGGCGCTGGCAGCGCGGGAGTCGAGCGGGGAGTGGGGCAGTTCCGCACCAGACGCATCCGCGCACGGCCCCGGAGCGCGGCTGTGTCCCGCGCGGCGCGGGATCAGCCGCAGCAGTGTGGCCATGCAGGTCGTGGAAAAAACTCTGATGCGTCCTGCCTTTTTACGTACTGCGGCTGGTCGAGGACGACACAGCCGCGCTCCTCTCTGATTGCGCTACGGGGGCAGTGCCGGATGCGCCTGCCCGCACGGTTGGCCGGGAATGCCTGGGCCTGATTGAAAACCCGCGCAGTGAGGGCATCGGGCCTACAAGGATTGGCAATTGGCGCCGCGACCCTGCAGGCCGCGTGCCCGCACGCGGCGAGCCGTGGGTGTTTTCAACCAGGCTCGAAGCCAAGAAATGTCCACGGCCGGGCAAGATCGGAACAGCAAACCCAACCCGCGTGGGCGTCAGTGTAGCAAGCAGTGAAATCAAACCTCATTTTCAAGACAGCGCGAATGGCCTTCCTCGCCGGAGTGTCGGCGGGCGCGTTCAGCGTGATGGCCCAGTCCGATTTCCAAGGTTCGACGCACATGGTTTCCTTCGAGGAGGACACCATCAACTACAATCAAGCGGAGTCGCACGATCCGGTGGCACAACTGCAAAAGCGGTTGGACAAGGGTGAACTCAAGCTCGGCTACGACGAAAAATTCGGCTTTCTGCCCGCGGTGCTGGCGGCGTTGCAGGTGGACAAATCCTCCCAGATGCTGGTCTTTTCCCGCACGTCGCTGCAACGCGAGCGCATTTCGCCACAGACGCCGCGGTCGCTGTTCTTCAACGACCAGGTCTATGTCGGTTTCATCCCCGGCGCCCCGCTGCTCGAGTTTTCAACCACCGATGCGAAGTTGGGCGCGGTGTTCTACACCCTGGAGCAGAACGAGGCCGCTCCGCCGCGTTTGGTGCGCAACAATCAATGCCTCGAGTGCCATGCCTCCTCCAAAACCATGGGCGTGCCCGGCCACCTGGTCCGCTCGTTTGTCACGGACGCGTTCGGCGTGGTGGATTTGAGCAGCGGAATTTCGCTGGTGAATCACCGCACCCCCTTGGCCGAGCGCTGGGGCGGTTGGTATGTCACCGGCACGCACGGGGCGCAGACGCACCGGGGCAATTTGGTGGGCAAGGAGGATTTCGCGAAACAGGAAAAGAAACCGAATTTTCACGGCAACCTGGCCAGCGTCGGGAAGTTGTTTGACACCACGCGCTACGCCACGCCGCACAGCGACATTGTGGCGTTGATGGTGCTCGAGCACCAGACGCACATGCAGAATTTTCTCACGCGGCTGAATTACGAGGCGACGCTGGCGCTCAAGCAATACGGCCACCTCAATTACACCAAGAGCATCACTGAGGCGTTCCTGAAGTATCTCCTGTTCGTCGAGGAAACGCCGCTGACCGGCCCGGTGCATGGCACGTCGGATTTCACCAGGGAGTTCGAGCAACGCGGCCCGCGCGACAAACAGGGACGCTCGCTGCGCCAGTTCGATCTGCGGACGCGGATGTTCAAATACCCGTGCAGTTACCTGATTTATTCGGACGTGTTCGACGGCCTGCCCGCGCCGATGAAGGAAAAGATTTACCAACAGTTGTGGGAGATCTTGTCCGGTCAAAGCACGCACCCTGATTTCCAGAAAATTCCGGCGGAAACGCGCGCGGCCATCCGGGAGATTCTCGTCGCGACCAAAACCGATCTGCCCGCCTGCTGGAAGCAATGAATCCGGTAGGGAACCGCTGCCGCGGGTCACCAATATCCCCGCGTCAGCCAGCGCAGCGACGCGAGCGGAACGGTTCCGCGAGGCGCGTGATAACTCGATAGTTGGCGATTATAGGAATTGCGCCGCGGCCCGAAAAGAGCTGCTCGCTGCGCTCGCGCCGACTGCGTCGGCGATGGTGACGCGCCGCAACGCATCCCTACCAACTAACTAATAGCGATCCGCTGACCACGGTTCTGCTTCACAGACCAGTCACCGCACTCCCTAAGCGGCCCGGTCAGCGCTTCGACATTTTCTTGCGGGCGGCTTCGAGGACTTTGCGTTCCCGATCCGTGAGGCTGTGGATGCCGTGGGCGGAAATCTTGTCGAGGATGGGATCGACTTCGCGGCTGATGAATTCGGCGGGCGGCAGTTCCTCCTCCGGGGCGACCGCCGGGCGGTGCGCCGCAGCGGAGTTGTAGGAGCGCGTGCTTACCAACTCACGCGGGCGCGGTTGGCGGCGGAATGGTCGCCACAAAGTCAGCGACCGGTCGGATTGCACAATCCAACGGACAAACAGCACGCCCGTCAAGATGCCGCCCAGGTGCGCCAGGTGCGCCACGTCATCGCCCGGCACAATGATGCCGAACAGAGCCAGACCGATGCTGATCCACAGCAGTGTCCGAGCGCGCAGCGTGATCGGGATTACAAAAAACACCAGCAACTGCAACGTCCGATCCGGAAACATCCGGGCAAATGCCGCGACCAATCCGAACGCCCCCGCCGATGCTCCCAGAGTTTGGTGAATCCTGTCGTCGAGAATAAAAGCGCCCAGAATCTGCGTAAACCCGCCGATGACACCGCTGGTAAAATACAATTGCAACATTCCCTTTGCGCCCAACGCATCCTCCATGGCATGGCCAAAGAAATAAATGGTGATGAGGTTGAAAATCAAATGTAGCGGCCCGCCGTGCAGAAACTGGAACGTGAACAATTGCCAGATGTAGCCGTGCTCCAGACCAGGCAGGCTCAAGGCCAGATAGCGGAGCACCGGGAATTGGGTGAACCTTCCGACAATGCTTTGGACCACGAACGCGACCGTGCAGGCCACCATGAGGATCGCCGTCGCCGACCAGCGAGGCCGGAACTCAGATCTGCGCATGTATGGACGGTCATCTAGCATTGCGTGGGGAAACTAGCGGTAGCGATTCCACATATCAACGCGCATTTTACGAAAACCGGGTGCAGGGCGCAGCCTCTGCCCCCGGACCGCGGCTGTGTCCCGCCC
>JAYUBJ010000561.1:0-12348 GCA_043740915.1 Verrucomicrobiota bacterium | reverse complement strand
CACTTGTCCCGATGCAGCAGATGCATCGCGAGTGCTTCTAAGGCCGCCGCCTGGCCCCGGAATAGTTTCAAAGCGGAAAAAGCTTTTCCGGTGAGCCGTTGCGCGATCCGCCGGGATTTCTCCAATCCCACGATCGAAGGATAGGTGGCTTTTTGCGCCGCCGTGTCTTTGCCGGCGGTTTTGCCCAACTGTTCGCTGGTTTGGGTGACATCCAGGATGTCGTCGATGATCTGGAAGGCCAGACCGATGTGGTAGCCGAAATCGGTCAACGCCCGGAGTTGGGCCGCCGTGCAGTTGGCGCTCATGCCGCCGAGGCGGACGGAGCAACAGAGTAGGGCGGAAGTTTTTCGTTCGTGGATGTATTTGAGCTGCGCGGCCGAAATCTTCCGGCCTTCGCCTTCGAGGTCGGCGACCTGTCCGGCAATCAATTGGAGCGAGCCGGCGGCGTGGGTGATTTCCCGCGTGAGCTCGCGATGCGAATAGCGGGGCCAACCCCGGGCTTGCGTGGCAATCTCAAAAGCCTGGGTCAACAGCGCGTCACCGGCAAGAATTGCGATGCCTTCGCCATACACTTTGTGGTTTGTGAGTTTTCCTCGGCGATAATCATCATTGTCCATCGCCGGCAGATCGTCATGGATCAGCGAATAAGTGTGGATGCATTCGACGGCACAGGCGAGTGGCAGGGCGGATTCGTCCGTGCCGCCACAGGCCGCCGCCGCCGCCAAGGTGAGTGCGGGTCGAAGGCGTTTGCCGCCCGCGAACAGTGAATAGCGCATGGCGGCATGGATCGTGGCGGGCTTGGCGCTGGCCTTGGGCAGGAACCCGTCCAGGGCCCGGTTGACCAGTGCCGTGCGTTCCGCGAGGTAGCTTTGCAAATCAAAAGAATGTGAGTGGCGCGAACCAACGCGCGTCGCGGTCGTTGACATGCGCGGCTTTTTAGAGGAACTCCCCGCTCGGCGCAAGCAATGAGTGAGCGCCATGACGCGCGGGGGGAATAGTCTTGACCGTTGCCAGAAGGGCCACGTAATTTGGCGCAGTGTTAGGCACAATTCATGTTCGCGAAACTTAAAAGCCTGTTTTCCAACGACATTGGAATCGACTTGGGGACTGCAAACTCCCTCGTTTATGTACGGGATCAAGGAATCGTGTTGCGTGAACCTTCGGTCGTTGCCATCCAAGCGGGAACGACCAACGTGTTAGCTGTCGGTGAGGAGGCCAAGCGGATGCTGGGCCGCACCCCGGGCAACATCGTGGCCATTCGGCCCATGAAGGACGGCGTGATCGCCGACTTCGAAATCACCGAGGCGATGCTTCGGCATTTCATCCAGAAGGTTCATCATCATAAACTGATCGCCCCCCGGGTGATCGTCGCGGTTCCCTCCGGCATCACGGAAGTCGAAAAACGGGCGGTGAAAGACTCGGCCACCCATGCCGGTGCCCGCGAGGTCTATTTGATCGACCAACCGCTGGCCTCGGCCATCGGCGTGGGCATGCCGGTGCATGAGCCGGCCGGCAATATGATCGTCGATATCGGCGGGGGCACTTGTGAAATTGCCATCATCTCCCTCGCGGGAATTGTCTTCAGCCGCAGCCTGCGGGTGGGTGGTGATGAGTTTGATGAGACAATCATCGCGCACATGAAGCGCGCCTATAACCTAATGATTGGCGAACGCACGGCGGAAGAAATTAAAATCCGCATCGGTTCCGCGTTTCCCCTGGAACAAGAATTGACTTTGGAAGTCAAAGGGCGCGATTTAAGCGCCGGGTTGCCCAAGACCCTCACCGTCCGTTCCGAGGAAATCCGCGAAGCCTTGAAGGAGCCTCTTAATAGTATTTTGGAGTCGGTACGCATCACCCTGGAACGCTGTCCGCCCGAATTGTCCTCCGACCTGGTGGACCGCGGGATTGTGATGGCGGGCGGCGGCGCATTATTGCGCGGCATTGACCGCCTGGTGGCCGAGGAAACCGGCTTGCCGGTTCACATTGCCGACGACCCGCTCACCGCGGTCTGCGAAGGCACCGGCCGGATGTTGCAGGAACTCCAATTTCTCAAGAGAATCGCTTCTTCCAGTCGAACCTGATCACCGCGTGAGCGGGACAGGCCTGCGTTCGCCCCGGTAAACTTGTCGGGGTGAAGAATGTTTAGAAGGCCGCACTATATTGCGTTGAGTCTGGTTTTGTTGCTGGTGTTGCTGGTTCTCAACCTGCCGCACTCCACCGCCGCCCGCCTCAAGCTGGCCATCGGCGGACTGTTCCTGCCGCTGTTCGGCCTCGCTGGTTCCACGCAAAATCTGACCGCCAAAGCCGGCGACCGCATCGTGCCCCGCCGTGATTTGCTCCGCGAGTTGGAGCAGTTGCGCGAGGCCAACCAACAGTTGCGATTCCAAGCCGTCCAGGGGGAGGAGGTGCTGCGGGAAAACGCCCGTCTGCGCCCGCTGCTCGGTTTCCAAAAACAGTCCAAATGGAACCTGAAGCCGGCCCACGTCATCGGCCACGATCCCGCGAATTGGTGGCACACGCTGTTCATCGATCTCGGCAGCCGTGATGGCGTGCGCGAGGAAATGCCGGTGCTGTCCCCGGAAGGTTTGGTGGGTCGCGTCGCGGCCGTCGGGTACACCCGCTCCCAAGTGGTATTGCTCGGCGATCCCAATTGCCGCGTGTCGGCGCTGATTCCAGAGACCGGGGACCATGGCGTAATCGAACCGGGTTCGGCGAACCTGCCGGACAGCGGCCTGGTGAATTTCACGCATTTGTCCCGCACGGAATCGAAGCCGGGGCGGACGGTGGTGTCGGCCGGATGGGAATTGAAGCCGGGTCAAACCGTCCTCTCGAGTGGACTGGGCGGCGTGTTTCCCAAAGGCATTCCGATCGGCCAATTGGTGGACAAACGCATTGCCGGGTTTGGCCTCTACACCGAGGCGCGTGTCAAGCTGTTTGCCAACCTCAACGCGCTCGAGGAAGTGTGGGTGTTGTTCCCATGAATTTGCTCAATACCATCGCCCTCCTGGGCGCCGCATTGCTGGTGGTGTTTCTGGAGTCCGCGTGCAACGGCCTGCGTAATTTGCTCGGCGCGCAGATTGACCTGCTCCCGGCACTGATCGTGTACACCAGCTTGAGCGCCGGGTTGCCGACCATCGCGTTGCTCGCCGTGGTGGGCGGGCTCGGGTATGATTCGCTCTCCGCCAACCCGCTCGGGGTTTCGGTGCTGCCTTTGTTTCTGATCGGCCTCACCCTCCATCAAAACCGCGAATTGGTGATCCGCGAACAAACCTTCGCCCAGATCGTGTTGGGTTTTGCTGCCAGCGCCGCCGCTCCGGCGTTGACGCTGCTGCTGCTGGTCAACGCGGGTGCCGAGCCGATGATCGGGTGGAAATCATTGTGGCAATGGCTCGTCATGAGCCTCGGGGGCGCGGTCGCCACGCCGTTCTGTTTCCGCTTTTTCGACGGCTTCAACCGCGTGTTCGCCTACCAGCCGCTGCCCGAAACCAGTTTCCGCTCCGACCGCGAAATTAAGCGCGGCCGCGACTGACCATGCTTATCATTGACCAGATCAACAAGGAAGACCGGCACCTGCGCCTTTTGGCGGTGGGCTTGCTGACCGGGCTGGTGGTGTTGCTGGCCGGGTTGTGGTATGTGCAAGTGATCTCCGCCAAACGTCACCAGGAAGACTTGCTCAATCAATCGTTTCGCTCGGTCCGGCTGCCGGCGGTGCGCGGAAAAATTTTGGATCGCAACGGGATTCCCCTCGCCGAGAATCGGCCGAGCTACAACATCGATTTATACCTCGCGGAATTGAGCCGGGAATTTCAGGACGAATTTCGCCGCCTGCGCCCGCCGGGCAAACTCGCGCGCGCCGAACGCGAGGCCTGGGAACGCCAGGCCCGGGTGCAGGTCGTCAGCAACATCGTGTTGCGGGTCAGTTCCGCGCTCGGCCAGCCGCGCGCGTTCAACGAGCGGCAGTTCGTCCGACATTATGAAGAATTGCGCGCGTTGCCGTTTCCGATTTTGGAGAATCTGCAGCCCGCCCAGGTCGCCCGTTTCGTGGAGCGGCCCGCCCGGGTGCCGGGCGTGGAATTGGAAACCGAGCCGCTGCGCATTTATCCGGGCGGCACCAGCGTGGCACATTTGCTCGGCACCCTGAATCGCGACAACAGTTCAACCGCCGATGAAGAGGCCTTCTTCAATTACCGCCTGCCGGACTTCAAGGGCGAGACCGGCATCGAGGCGGTGTTTGACACCGCGTTGCGGGGCAAGGCCGGCGGTAAATCAATGATGGTAAACCGGCTGGGCTACCGCCAGTCGGAGACCTTGCAAAACGCGCCCGAGCCGGGCCAGAACGTGGTCCTGACCATCGATGCGGGCATTCAACTCGCCACCGAAAGCGCCCTGGTTTCGATCTATGGGACAAATACGCGGGGTGCCGCCGTGGTGCTGGACGCCCAAAACGGTGACCTGATCGCGATGGCCTCGGCACCCACCTACGATCCCAATTTATTTCTCGGCCACATCAGCCACGAAGAATTGGCCCACTTGCTCGACCCCAAAACGCGCCCGCTGATCAATCGCGCCATGCAGGAAAATTATGCGCCCGGCTCGATTTTCAAAATTGTGGTCGGTTTGGCCGGACTCGAACAAGGGACGCTCGATCCGACGAACATTGTCCACAATCCTGGTTATTTCATGGTTGGGCGCCGCGCCATCGAGGACCGCGCCGCGCCCGGTGACTACGATTTTCGCCGCGCCTTCTCCCATTCATCGAACACGTATTTCATCCACCAAGGCTTGAAACCCGGGGTGCTGCAAAGAATTCTGGCGCTGGGCCGCCAATTGCATCTCGGTGAACGCTGCGAATTATTGCCGCGCCAGGAAACTGCGGGAGATTTTCCCAACGCCAAGACCCTCGCGCTGGCCTCCTGGCAGCAGGGTGACACCGCCAATCTCAGCATCGGTCAGGGAGCCATTGCGGTGACGCCGCTACAAATGGCCGTGATGACCGCCGCGGTGGCCAATGGCGGCAGGGTCTATTGGCCGCGCCTGGTGGATCGCCTCGAACCGGCTGCTCCCGGCACGGGCGAGCCAACTACCCGCTTTGAAGTCGGACGGCTCCGGGACGAATTGCACGTCAGCGCGAACAACCTCGAGATCATCCGGCAGGCGATGCTCGCCGACGTGGAGGATCGCGGTGGCACCGGAAGCCTGGTGGCCGTGCCGGGCCTGCATATCGGCGGCAAGACCGGAACCGCGGAGATCGAGCACAACGGTCGCATCGTGGATAAGAACGCGTGGTTCGTCTCGTTCGCGCCGGTGGAGAAGCCGCGTTACGTCGTCGTGGTGATGGTGGAAGGTGGCGCGTCGGGCGGAAAAACCTGCGCGCCGATCGCCAAACTGATTTATCAAGCCATTCAAAAACGATTCACCTCGCCCCTGGCGGCCGCCGCGCCGGGCGTGAAATAACATGTTTCTCGGGAACCAAACTGAACGCCGCCTGCCGATGGACTGGCCGATGCTGCTCGCCCTGCTCGGGCTGATGGTGCTGGGCGTTGCCTTCATTTACAGCGCGCGGCTGGCGTCCGAGGCGGTGATTCAGAATTCCTTGACGCAACAGTTTTTCTTCAAACAAATCATCTGGTACGCGCTCGGCCTGGCCGCCCTCTACGCGGTTTCGCTCATCGACTACCGCAGCCTCGCGCGCTGGTCATTTGTGGCCTACTGGGCCGCCATTATTTTGCTCATCGCCGTGCTGGTTCCCTTCATCGGTTCCATGCGTTTCGGCGCGCGGCGTTGGATTGACCTCGGATTTTTCCAACTGCAACCTTCGGAATTTGCCAAGCTCGCCTTCATTCTCGCGCTCGCGCATTTCCTGAGCCGTCCGCCGGACGAGTTGCGGCTGCCACGCATTTTTTTCAAGGCGCTTGGCCTGTTAGCGCTGCCCTTCGTGCTGATCATGAAAGAGCCGGACCTGGGCTCGGCGCTGGTGTTGGTCCCGGTCGGGCTCGCCATGCTCTACGTGGCCGGCGCGCCGGTGGTTTTTCTGCGGCGGCTGGTGATCGCGGTGTGCGCATTGATGGCTTTGCTGCTGGTGGATGTTTTTTTTGCGCCGGAACAATGGCAGATCAAACTCCAGGATTATCAGCGTCGCCGGTTGCTCGTTTATTTTGGTCGCGACATGGCTCCGCCGCAGGCGACGGCGGCGGAGTTGCAACGCGCGCACCTGCAACGGCACAGCGATTCCTACAACGTGGAACAGGCGTTGATCTCCGTCGGCTCGGGTGGGGTGACGGGCAAAGGCTGGCGGCAGGGCACCCAGAACGCGTTGGGTTATCTGCCGCGCGCCGTGGCGCACAACGATTTCATTTTCTCCGTCATTGCCGAGGAAAGTGGCTTCGTCGGGAGCGTCGTCGTGCTGTCGCTTTATGCCGTGGTTCTGTTCACCGGCATCCGCATCGCCGGCCAGGCGCGCGACCGCCTGGGCAAATTGCTGGCCGTGGGAGTCGTCACCCTCCTGTTCAGCCATGTCTTCATCAACATCGGCATGAACATTCGTCTGATGCCTGTGACGGGCGTGCCACTGCCGCTGCTTAGTTATGGCGGGTCCTCAGTGCTCGGCTCGTTGATCGCCGCGGGCTTATTGCAAAACATCCACATCCATCGTCGGTCGTATTAACAACTACTATTATGAGTGAACAAAATCGCAACTTCTCCCGGCGCCGCCGCGGTGGTCAACGTTTCCGTCCCCCCGGTGGCTTGAACCCCAACACACCGCAGCGCCTCGACCGCGCCGCGCATGAAGCCCGCGCCGATGCCCTGGGCGACCGGCCGGTCGAGGAGAACGTTTTCTCCGGCAACCGGCACGAGCATGAAATCGAGCGCGCGGAAAACATCGCCGCCGGCCTCCCGCCCGAGGGGGCGCCAGCCGACGAAAATCCGAACGCGCCGGGGAGCGAGTCGCGGAACCGCGATTTTCGCCGGCCGCATCTGGACACGCCGGAGCAGGTCCAGGCGGAGGCCTCCTTCCAACCCGTGCCGGTTTCCGACGCGAAGCCCAAAGGTTTCGTGGACCGGATCCAGGCCGCCGCCAACAAGGTGATCACCAAGGTCAAGCGGTTCATGAAACCGGTGAAGCGGACGCACAAGGAAGTCGTCATCAACGCCGAGTCGCTGGAAACGCGCGTCGCCGTGCTCGAGGAAGGCAAGCTCGAGGAATTTACGATCGAGCGCACCAGCGAGGAGCGCCTGGTCGGCAGCATTTACAAAGGCAAAATTAAAAACCTCGAGGACGGCTTGAAAGCGGCGTTCGTGGACATCGGTTTCGAGAAGAACGCGTTTCTCCATTATTGGGACATCGTGCCGAGCAATCTCGACAGCGGCGTGGAAGTGGTGGAGCGCGAGAACCGGCGCCCCCGGGAGCGCCCCCGCATCACGCAAAAGGACATCCCGCGCGTTTATCCGCCCGGCAGCGACATCATCATTCAGGTCACCAAAGGCCCGATCGGCACCAAAGGGCCGCGCGTGACCACGCACCTGGCCTTGCCGGGGCGCTTTTTGGTGCTTCTGCCGAACTCGGAGCAGAGCGGCATTTCCCGCAAGATCGAAAACCAGGAAGAGCGCCAGCGGCTGAAGAAAATTTTGCGCAGCCTCACCATTCCGGAAGGCATGGGGGTCATTATCCGGACCGTGGGCGAAGGGCAGCAGGCGCGTTACTTCGTGCGCGACCTCGCCTTGCTTTTGGACGAATGGAAATTGGTCCAGGACAAAATCAACACCCAGCCGTCGGCCACGTGCGTCTTCCAGGAACCGGATCTCGTCGAGCGTACGGTTCGCGATTTCCTCACCGAAGACGTCGAGCGCATCGTCATTGATAACGCGCACCAATTCGAGCGCATGCGCGAGATGATCAACCGCATCTCCCGCCGTTCCAGTGACAAGGTGAAACTCTACGGCGATTCCATGCCCATCTTTGATCGCTTCAACATTTCGCGCCAGCTGGAGAACGCCTTCTCGCGCCAGGCCCATTTGAAGAGCGGCGGCTACATCGTGATCGATGAAACTGAGGCGCTCGTGGCCATCGACGTCAACACCGGCGGCCACAAGGGCGGCCGCGACCAGGAATCCACGATCCTCAAGGTCAACCTCGAAGCGGCCGACGAAATTTGCCGGCAGCTTCGCCTGCGCAACATGGGCGGCCTGATCGTGCTGGATTTCATCGACATGAAATCACGGCGGGACCAGCAGGCGGTGTATTTGCGCATGAAGGATTGTTTGCGGCGCGACAAGGCCAAGACCCACATCCTGCCCATCTCGCAACTGGGTTTGATGGAGATGACCCGGCAGCGGCACTCGGAGAGCGTCCGCTCGGCGGTGTATGACGATTGTTCGTATTGCAAGGGCCGCGCCAAGGTGAAGAGCACCGTCACCATGAGCGTGGAGATCCAACGCAAGCTGGCGGAAATCCTGAAGAAGCGGACGCGCGACGAATCGGATTTCCAACTCCGCATCGTGGTGCATCCCACCGTGCTGGACCGGCTCCGACACGAGGACGAAAAACTGTTGATCGACATGGAGAAAAAGTATTTCGGCAAGCTCTCGTTCCGCGCTGACTCCGCGTTTCACGCCGAGCAATTCAAGATCGTCAATGTGGCCACCAACGATGAACTCGCCAGCGTGGGCGGGTGAGGATTAGCGACGGCCGCCAGCACTCCAAGCTCGCCAGGTCAGCTTCTGACTTGCGCGACCTTGGCGGCTGGGGCAGGCCGGAACTGGCTCGACTGGAGCACGAGAATAACGAAGCACGGCTACTTTGCCAGGTTCAAACACACGAGCCAGTTTTGCCCGTGCATACCCGAGCGGAGATAAAGCCGCTTGTTCGCCAGCACCGGCGAGTTCCAACACGGATACGCCAGCACCGGCACCTGCCAGCGCGAGAGTTCTTCGGGCTCTTTGGAGTTCGGCTTGAACAGGCCAAGCAACCCACCTTCGCCCAGCACAATCAATTTGCCGTCGGCGAGGATTGCTGAACCGCGACCGTAAACGTTTGGCTGGGCAATGATGCTGGGTGGCGGATGACCCTCCCATCTCTCGTCGTGGTCCCATTTCAGTTTGCCCGTCCTGAGCTCCACACAGCGGAAGCGCGCGTCCGGTTCGTTGCGACCGCTGAAAGAATAAAGCAGGCCATCGTGGTAGATCGGCGTCGTCCAATGAATTTCCAGCACGGGCGGCACCAGTTCGCGCAGCTCCTTGGGGCTGCGCCAGACTTCCTCAAAACTCTTGCCGTTTGGTTTCACACGCAACACCACGGAACCGACGCGATAGTACGCCCCGGAAAAGAAAACCAGGTCGTCCACCACGACCGGATTCATCGCGTTCACCGAGTCGTTCGCGGTGGATTGAAACCAGCGGCTGAAGTTCACTTCACCGGTTTTTGGATCGAGCGAGACGAGGCCCTGGCGCATCAGGCAGAAGATATGGCGCTGGCCGTGGATCGTTGCGGCAACCGGCGTGGCGTAGCTGGCTTGTTTCCAGTGCGTGGCCCACGACACGACGCGCTCGCCCGGCCAGCCCAACATGGGTTGGCCTTGCCAGTTGTTCTTGCCGACGCTTTCCCAAACCGTCCGGCCGGTCTTGGCGTGAAAGGCGACCACGCCCGAGTTGGGCTGACCACCGACCATGACGATGAGCAAATCGCCTTCGAGAATGGGTGTGCTGCCGACGCCGAAGAACGCCTCCGGCACTTCAAAGTCCTTTGCCGTGTCGCGCTCCCAAACCTTCTTGCCGGTTGCGAGTTCGAGGCAAAGCAGCTTGCCCTCCGCGCCGAAGGTGTAGCAAAGATCGGTGGTCAGCAAGGGCGTGCACCGCGGGCCGTTGTTGTAGCCATAAGGGTCTTCGTAGCGGCTGGGGTACGCATAACGCCACCTGGGCTTGCCGGTCGCGGCTTCGAGGCACTCCACAACTTCCTCCGCACCGGTGCGATGGTGCACGACGAGCCGCTCACCCCGCACGCTGGGTGCGCTGTAGCCCGTGCCGGTCTTGTGCGACCACACGACGGGCGGGCCATTCGCAGGCCACTTGTCCAGCAAGCCGGTTTCGGTGGAAGTTCCATTCGCCCGCGGACCGAGGAATTGCGGCCAATCCTCGCCTTCAGCAGAGAAGATCACTGACACCACCAAGGGGAGGCACGCCAGCAGTTTGCAGCAAGGTTTTTTCATCGTCAATCTCGGAAATATTTTGAGAATCAAGCGCAACCCAAGTCGGGTCAAGGCAAAAGCCGTTTGCAAGGTTTGAGCGAGTTGCCCGAGCGCCTCAGCTTGCTCAGCTTGAATGGTTGGCGGAGTTTTGACTTTCGAGCCGCCTTCCGCTAGCTTCACCGCGCCATGAATATTATCCGGTGCACGGACGCCGCCTATGCTCAGCAGGTCGCCAAGCTTGCTGCGGAGACGAGTTTGTTCGACCCACTCATCGAGCAGCGCGCCCGAGAAATCATCGAAGCCGTGCGCGCGCGCGGCGATGGCGCGTTGTTGGAATTCACCGAACGATTCGATGGCGCGAAGTTTGCCGCCGACCAAATCACTGTCAGTACGGCGGAATTGCTCAACGCCTCATTGAAGGCGGATGCGTCACTGCGCTCGGCCGTGGCGGAAGCGGAAAAGAATATCTCCAACTTCGCGCGTAAATCACGGCGCAAAAACTGGCAGATGGCAAATTCGCACGGCGCGACGGTGGGCGAAAAATTTGACGCCTTCCAGCGTGTGGGCATTTACATTCCCGGCGGCACGGCGCCGCTGGTTTCCACCGCTTTGATGACCATCACCCTCGCCCGCGTCGCGGGCTGCCTGGAAATTGTCGTCTGCACGCCACCGGATCGGACGGGTTCGATCAATCCGGCGCTGCTGTTTGCGGCCCGCGCGGCGGGGGCGACGGAGATTTACAAGGTCGGCGGGGCACAGGCCATCGTGGCGCTGGCCCTCGGCACGGCGACGATTCGCCGGGTGCAAAAGATTTTCGGGCCGGGCAACGCCTATGTCGTGGCGGCCAAACGACTGCTGTTCGGTCACGTGGCGATGGATTTGCTGCCTGGCCCGAGCGAGGTGCTGGTGCTCGCGGACGACACCGCGAATCCGAAGTTTGCGGCCGCCGATTTACTGGCGCAGGCCGAGCATGGTTCCGGCCACGAGCGGGTGTGGCTGGTGACAACTTCGGCCAAGTTGCTTAAAGCGGTGCAGAAGGAAATCGCGCGCCAACTGCCCAAACTCTCGCGTCGTGAGTTCATCCAAAGCGCGCTGGACAACAATGGCTGGCTGATTCAGGTGGAGTCACTCGACGCCGGCATCGCGCTGGTGAACCAACTGGCGCCGGAGCATTGCGAAGTGTTGACGGGAAATGCACACAAAGTATCTGAACGCATCCTGAACGCGGGCGCGATTTTTCTGGGCAACTGGTCACCGACGGTCTTGGGGGATTATGTTGCCGGCCCGAGCCACACGCTGCCGACGGGCGGGGCGGGTGCTTCCTTCGGCGGCCTGACGGTGGATCAATTCCAGCGCCGCACCAGTGTGGTGGAATACACCAAGCCCGCGCTCAAGAAGGCGCTCAAAGTGGTGGGGAAATTCGCCGAAATGGAAGGCTTGGACGCGCATGGGAAGTCTGCTGAAATCAGGAAATAGAGAAGTAAACATGCGTCTGAAAAATTACAGAGATGACCTGATCAAGCGGCTGGCAGACCCGCATTATGCCGCCACATATCTCGCGCAAGTGCTCGCGGAAAAGGACAACGCCGCATTTCTGATTGCGCTCAAAGATGTGGTGGAAGTTGGCGGCGGCGTGGGTGAACTGGCCGGACGCGTGGGCCTCAAGCGGCCGAGCCTCTAAAAAATCCTCTCCAAGCAGGGCAACCCCACGCTGGCCACGCTGCAGGAAATATTGAAACCCCTAAGCCTGCGTGTCTCCGTCGCTTTGGATGAAGCCGCCTGAACACCGCACGAGTGTGGTGGAATACACCAAGACCGCGCTCCAGAAGGCTTTGAAAGCAGTGAGCAAGTTCGCCGAGATGGAGGGCTTGGGCGCGCATGGGAAGTCGGCGGAAGTGCGGGCGAAATAAATTTCCACGACGACGCAAAGATGCAGAAATCTGCCGTTGCAGAACCTCCGTTTGCTGCGTTACCCTCATCGTGGTAATAAACCAAAAGAGAGAAATTATAGGCTAAAACTTTTTACAAAACATTTTGCGTAGCTTCGGCTGCGGGTCTCAAGAGAAACCTTGCGAATTTTAACAGAGAGACCGCCGAAAGCGCGCGCCCAATCGGGCGCGGCTTTTTGCGTCTTCTCTGTGGGCCTCGCAAGGGCCTCTCTTGGGGG
>JAYUBJ010000560.1:0-3899 GCA_043740915.1 Verrucomicrobiota bacterium | reverse complement strand
GCGACCGACAACGGGTTGATGGAAGTCGACACCCTCGGGAGCGACTTCGACACCGTGCTCGGGGTGTACACCGGCACGAGTCTGCTCAGCTTGAACCTGGTGGCGTGTGATAACAACAGCGCACCCGACGGTCTGCGCAGCGTGGTCACTTTTACGGCCGTCAAGGGGACGACGTATCTCGTGGCCGTGGACGGGGTGAACGCGGCGCAGGGACACATCGCCCTGAACTGGAGGCTCGGTATTCCGCCCGCGATCCAGCAGCCACCGGCCAGCCAGGTGGTGACGGGCGGTGGCCAGGTCACCCTCTCCGTCTCGGCCACGGGCACGCCGACACCGGCGTACCAGTGGCGGTTCAACGGCGTGGAGATCTTCGGCGCCACGAACACCACGCTGACCCTGACGAATTTTCAGGAAGCCGACCGGGGCAGTTACAGTGTGGTGGCGGTCAACCTGGTGGGAAGCGCACCCAGCGCGTCCGCCTTTCTGGCGCTCGACGCGCCGGCGCATCTGGGTTCGTTGATCCGCCCGACCAACGGAGTGTTCCAGTTCCGATTGACGGGCATCGAGCGCCAAAACTACATCATTCAATTCACGACGAATATTCTGTCGGCCAATACGGTGTGGACTCCGATTAGCACCAACAGCGCCTTCAATGGCCTGCTCATTTTTAACGATGACGCCGGCACGAACGCCCGCCGCTTTTACCGCGCGATCAAGCAATGAGCCTTCGCCCGGGCCGCCCATTGATCGCAGCAAAAAACGATTGTCGGCCGCCCAAGTCGCGCTAAAGTCACCGACCATGAACCCGACCCCAGAGCAATTCTCCCTCCCCCACCGAGCGTCAAAAGCAAAGGGCCATCCGTGCATTCGCCGCGTTGGATCCTGGTCGAACCTGGTCGTTGCCATGTTGAGCCTGTTGGCGGCGAGCAACCCGGCGCGAGCCGACGTCAAGCTGCCAAAAATCCTGGCGAGCCACATGGTCTTACAACAGAAAGCCCCACTACCAATCTGGGGCACGGCCGACGCCGGCGAGGAAGTGAGTGTTTCGATTGGCAGGAACAAAGCCACGACGAAAGCGGGTGCGGATGGCAAGTGGTCGGTCAAACTAAAGGCCATGCCCGCCGGCGGGCCGCACGAATTGGTGGTCAAAGGGAAGAATGAGCTCAAGCTGACCGACGTGCTGATTGGCGAAGTGTGGGTGGCGTCGGGGCAGTCGAACATGGAATGGCCGGTCGCAGCCTCCACCAATGGTCCAGAGGAAATCGCGGCGGCGAAATATCCAAACATCCGTATCTTCCACGTCCGGAAAATTCCCGCCGTCACCCCGCAGGACGACGTGGTGCTTGATCGCGAATGGTCCGAGTGCTCGCCCGCCACCATCGGCAATTTCTCGGCCGTGGCTTACTTCTTCGGACGCCACCTCCACCAGGAACTGAACGTGCCAGTCGGGTTGATCAACACCTCGTGGGGTGGCACGCTCATCGAACCCTGGACGCCAACCGTTGGCTTCGAGTCGGTCGAATCCCTCCAGCCCATTGCCGAAAAAATTAAGGCGCAGCAGGCCAAGCCGGCGGGAGTCCAGCCGAACCCGGGCGCTCCGATGCATCTGTACAACGGCATGATGCATGGCATCATTCCGTTCGGCATTCGCGGAGCCTTGTGGTACCAGGGGGAATCGAATCGCGGCGAGGGAGTCGCCTATGAGCAAAAAATGCACGCGCTGATCAATGGCTGGCGCCGCGTGTGGGCCCAAGGGGACTTCCCGTTCTTGTACGTGCAGTTGGCGCCGTACAAGTATGGCCCAACCGATCCCCAGTTTCTGTTACCTCAAATCTGGGAGGCCCAAACCAGGACGCTCGCCCTGAAGAACACCGGCATGGCGGTCATCACTGACATCGCCAACTTGACCGACATCCATCCGAAGAACAAACAGGACGTCGGCAGGCGCCTTGCACTGTGGGCGCTCGCAAAGACCTACGGCAAGAAGGGACTGGTCTATTCCGGACCGCTCTACCAGTCCATGAAGATCGAAGGGAACAAGATCCGCCTCAAGTTCGATCATGTGGGCGGCGGACTGAAATCCCGCGATGGCAAGCCGCTTTCCTGGTTCACGCTCGCCGGCAAAGAGGGTGACTTCGTTGAAGCGTCAGCCGCGATCGACGGCAACTCGGTCGTCGTGTCGAGTGACAAGGTCGCGGAACCCGCCGCCGTCCGCTTTGGCTGGGACCAGCTCGCCGAACCAAATCTGATGAATACCGAGAATTTGCCCGCCTCCCCGTTCCGCACTTCGCGATGAATTGATTGACGGCCAACGGTCAACCCTCCGGTCAACCTCCAATCATGTCAGAAGTACTGACGTTCGCCGCCGGGAGCTACCGTTATCTGAAGGGGGTCTTCCGGGTTTATGCGATGCACGATTTCCATCCGTTGCTCGGGCCCGAGATCGTCCGCCGGGGCACCGCACCGGGCGGGATCACCTGGCATTATGCCCGCCCGCCCGTGATCGACCTCGGGTTTGAGCTGGATGTCCGCGGCGTCTCGCGCGCGAATTCATGATCTAGCACCTTACTCGATTTATCTGCCGTTCTGGTCCGGTAAGTTGGATGTGGAATGAGCGACCGATCTCCCAGAGTCCGATCGAAGTTGGATCTACGCGAGGCTTTTCAACGGGGCGGTGCTGTCACCCAGGCGTTGCACGGGCGCGCCCATCCTTTCCAGCATCGACAGGTATAAATTTGTCATCGGCGTTTCCCGCTCGTAACGGAGATGACGTCCGGGCTTGAGCGTGCCTCCGCCCCGACCGGCCAGCAACACCGGCAAATCATGGTGCGCATGGGCGTCACCGTCCGCGATGCCACTGCCGTACACAATCATGCAGTTGTCGAGCAACGTCCCCTCCCCTTCCTTGATCGACTTGAGCTTGTCGAGGAAATAGGCGAACTGCGTCGTGTGAAAACGGTTGATCTTCGCGATCTTCTTTTTCTTCTCCTCATTGCCACCATGATGCGAGAGATCGTGATGGCCTTCGGGCACGTCGATAAACCGATACGGCCGGTTGCTGCCATCGTGCGCCACCAGGAAAGTTGAAACACGGGTGCTGTCGGTCTGGAACGCCAGCGCCAGCAGGTCATACATCAGGCGAATGTGCGCTTCGTAATTGTCCGGAATGCCGGTCGGCTTGGATTGGCTGGGGAGCACGGTGGCGAACTGCTCGGCCTGCTGGATGCGGGTCTCCATTTCGCGGACGGCGGTCATGTACTCATCCAGCTTGCGCCGATCGGTGGCGCCGAGGTTGGACTTGAGTCGATTGGCATCCTCCAGCACAAAATCTAAAATGCTTTTCTGGTAACGCTCGCGGCGGGCGCGGCTCTCCTTCGATTCTCCCTGGTTGTTATTGGAAAACAGCCGCTCGAACACCAATCGTGGATCGATCTCCGGCGGCAACGGGGTGGACTCGGACTTCCATGCCATGTTGAACTGGTAGGCGCAACTGTAGCCGGAATCGCATTGCCCAGCCTGCTGCCCGCGATCACACCCCAATTCCAGCGAGGCGAACCGGGTCTGCTTGCCAAGCTTCGCCGCGGCGATTTGATCCACGGAAACGCCGACGCGGATATCCACGCCGTGCGTTTTGCGGGCCTGGCAACCGGTGAGAAAGGTGGCATTCGCTCGGGCGTGGTCGCCGGGGCCGTCGCCGTTGGCGCGCGCTTTGGTCTGGGCCAGCCCGGTCAACACCTGAAAATCCTGCTGGTGCGCCTTGAGCGGTTCGAGGATGTACGGCCACTCAAAATGTTCCCCGACCGTCTTGGGAGTCCAGTCGGCCATGTTGGCGCCATTGGGCAAATAGACAAAGGCCATGCGGCGCGGAGAGACCGTGCCCGCGCCGGCGGTGGCCGCCG
>JAYUBJ010000559.1:0-12389 GCA_043740915.1 Verrucomicrobiota bacterium | reverse complement strand
TCGAGCGGGTGACCATCCGGGACCTTAATTCCGAAAAAGGGACCTTGGTCAATGGCAAGCCGATCAAGGAATCACTGCTGAAAGAAGGCGACCGGGTTCGCATCGGGCCGGTACGATGCATGGTCGTCGCCTTGAACCGGTTTAGCGCCGGGTTCCAAGCGTCCAAAGCCCGGAAGGAAATGCTCTACGATGCGGCCGCCCGTTCGCGGCCGGCGCTGGACGCCTTGTCGGCCATTGCGGGCACCCTCAAGGAAATGTCGGCCATCGAGATCATCCAGTTCCTTTCCAACTCCAAGAAAAGCGGTGTGTTGACGCTGGAGTCGGCCCAAGGAACCGGGAAAATCTATCTGCGCGACGGACAGGTTGTCTTTGCCGCCGTGGGGAAGGATTCGGTGATGCATCCGGAAAGAATCCTGTTCCGTTTGTTGGCTTGGCGCGAGGGCACGTTCTCGTTTGGCCCGCCCGAGGATCGCAAGTTTCCCAAGGAGATTAACATGGGCTCCGAGTCGTTGTTGATGGAGGGGGCGCGACTGATGGACGAACTGGCCCGCCTGCAGGCCGAACTGCCGGGCCGTGAAGCCCGGCTCGAAGTGATCGAGCCGCCGGAGGGTTCCTATCTGCACGACCTCACGCCCAAGGAAATGGAAGTGTTGGAGCTCGTGATCCAGCATGTGGTCCTGCAGGAGATTTTGGATCACCACCCGGTCGATGACGTGGAAGCCGGCAATGTGCTGGCCGAATTGCTGCGGCGCAAGTTCATCGCGGTTCAGCAAGCCAAGCCATGAGCCTCATTCACAGAAAGAAGTCCGGCGGAGCTGCTCCCTCCTCCGGAAGGTAAATCCCGCGCTGGCGAGGGTCGCGAATTCTGCTAAACTAACTCTGTCTGTGAATAATAAAATCAGCGTGATTGAAGGCGACATCACCCTGCAGAAGGTGGATGCCATCGTCAACACGGCCAACAGTTCCCTCCTGGGTGGCGGTGGCGTGGATGGAGCAATTCACCGGGCTGCCGGGCCGGAACTTTACGAGGAATGCCGAAAGCTTCGCGGCTGTGCCACGGGTGAGGCCAAGCTGACGGGCGGCCACAAGCTGCCGGCCAAATGGATCATCCACACCGTTGGCCCGATTTGGAAGGACGGCAAGCGCGGCGAGGAAGAAAAACTGGCCAAGTGTTACCGCAGTTGTTTTGAACTTGCGGACCAGCATTCGATTCGGACAATTGCTTTTCCCGCGATCAGCACCGGTGCCTACGGATTTCCCTTCGAACTGGCCGCCAAGACTGCCGTGACCGAGGCAGTTCGATTTCTCCGGACCAACAGCCGGGTGGAAAAAATCATTTTTGTCTGCTGGACCAAGCCCTCGTTTGAATGTTTTTCGCAAGCCGTGCGCGAGGCCAGCGACCCAAAAAAATTGGCCTGACCATAGCGGTGGGAGCGCCAGTTCTGGCCCGGGGGCCGAGGCCCGCTGCGTGGATGATGGCGTCCGGTCGCTGAACCCAGCCTTAAGGCTGGATCGAGGCCCGGTTGATGGGCACCATCAGCTCCAGCTTGAAAGTTAGTTTCTCCCCCTCCTCGGAACCGGTGCCGCCAAGGTGGGCGGGTTCCAGTTCCAGCCGGAGCAGTCGCAGGTGGGGGAAACTGTTTTCCAGGGCGGAGAGGAATTTCCCAAAGTCATGAAAATACGCCGTTCCGCTCATGGTATAGGTCGCCGCCCGGTATTGAACGGTCGGGAATATTCCCCAGGCCTGCTCCCGGGGGGGATCCAGACTGACGATGGCAACTTTGTCGGCGGCGGCAAAATTCTGAAATGTTCGCAGAGCCCACCGATAGACGTCGCCCGTTGCCATCCGGACTTCGAGGTCTTGAACCCGTTCATTGGCGTTGGTTAGATCCAGTTTGAATTCATCCGCCAACCCGGCCAGCCGCCGGGCCTTTTTCACTTCGACCTTCGCCTGTGCAATCTGGAGCTCGGTTTCCTCCAGGCCATGCTGCAACGACCGGATCAACCCATACCAAATTGTGGCGAGCACCAACGCCGAACCAAGAACCAGGGAGACCAGTTGCTGGCGCTTTGCCTTGTCGACGCTAATCATGGCCCAAGACCCTTTCCGCGTAGTTGCATTCGATGGTGAACATGGTGAACGAGATCGCCGGATCAACGGGATCCACCTGGGGAGGAAGCCGGTTTTTCAAAATGATCGGATTAACTTTGCGGAGGTTGCTCCGGAAGTACGGATAGGCAGCCACGTTCTCAATGAACTTGTCCACGTTCGACGAGTCGCCAAAGTTCTTGGCCTGAATGGTGAGGATGATCTTTTCCGTGGAATACCCCGGCTTGCCGGGAACCGGCTTGTCGTCGGCGGTGGTCGGTGGGACGGTCTCGGTGTTGACCACGGTTTGTTCAATGGTAATTCGGACGACTTGAATGTCGTCCACCATCGACTGCTGCAGCGCGCTCAAGGGCCGCGCCCAAATGAAACGATTAGTGCTGTGGTGGACGAGGTTGGTGATCAATAATTCCACTTCCGACGCCTTCTTGGAAAGCGACGACGCCTCGTTGGCGGCCTTCTCAAATGATCTATACTCCTCGGTGCCGCGGGTCAGTTCCGTATGCTTGGCATTCAACTTGAACCAGAGCACGCCGCCCCACGCCAGCATGAGCACGGCCACCGCCGCCGCCAAATGGAAACCGCGCCGGACCGGGTCGCGCCGGCGCGCCTGCGCAGCGGCGAGCTGGTCCGCCAGCAAATTGATCCGTGGCAGTTTGGGATCAAGGCAGGTGACGCCGGCACCGATGGCGGCGGCCAGTTGTGTCGCGTCACGCTCCAGGTCCTTACCCTTTTGCGGCGGCAGCTCAAGCGCAAGAAAGCTGGTCGGATTCCATCGCTTGCACGGGGTTCCCAGTTCCGCATGCAACGTTTCAATAATAAAGTCGGAACGGGCTGAGCCACCGGTGAGAAAAACCTTGGTCACGGTCTTGACTTCCTGGTCCTCAAAAAAATCAATCGCCGCGCGCAATTCACGGCCCAGCGGAGAAATGACCGCCTGCAACTTTTCCTGGACTTTCTCCGGCATGGCCACCTTGACCCCCTCCGCCGCCGGATAGCTCACACTCAGCGCCTGCGCCAGGCCACTGGTGAACTTGTCAGCCCCAATCCCCACGACGCGGGTTAACTGCGGCTCGCCGTCCACCAGAATGCTGATGGTGGTGGTGACAAAACCCAGATCCACCATCGCCACCACTTCCCGTTGCACCAGTTCGGGCATCGCCATGCGCGCCGTATTCGCCAGGCCAATCTGGCTCAAGGTAATTTGGTCGACCACCCAGCCTGCCGCCGCCGCCGCCGTTTGCAAATCTTCCACGAATTTATTCTTGGCCCCCGCAACCAAAGTTTTCGGGACCCCCGACGCCGTCGTTGGGGGCGGATCACCCGGTTTGCCGGGCAGTCGCTTGCCGCCGCAATCGAACACAAAATCCGACATCTCCTGGTTGAGGAAACGAATACTGTTGAATTTCAGCATCCGCCGCAATTCCGCCGGTGGCAAGTTGGGGAGCTCCACGTTGCGAAGCAGCGATTCACCCATGCCGATGACCAGGACCGCCTGCTTGGTTTCAGCCCCGAGCGCATTGCGAACATTTTTGAAATGTTCGGTCAACGACTCCACGGTAGGAACCTTTTCCGCGCGCGGGGTTTCCAGAAGGACATAATCGAGCAACGCGAAGCCTCCCGCTTGGCGGCGCAAATGCACAGCCTTCGTGGTTCGAGTACCCAAACAAACTGCCACAATCTCGTCCGGTTCCTTGGAGAAGGCAGAAAAAATTGGCAAAGCCATTGCCCTTTGTTTACCATCCTGCCCGCAAGTTGCAAGCCAGACGGTGGTTCGGGAGGTTGGGAAATCAGCCGGGCGCCTGCCCGGGCCCGGGGCGTGAGCTCGCTATGGTTTGGGTGTTCGGGACGGGGACGCCGGCTCGATTTGAAAAGACCCCAGCAAGGCTCCGAATGTCTGTTGATACTTGGGGAACTTTGGGCTGGCAGTCGTCAGGCTAAACTCCAATTTACCACTTTGAAAAGGGACGATGGCCACGCGCATGGAAACCGGTGATTTCTTGCCGATCAATCGTTCCAGATCAAAGCCCTGGCCTGAGTTCCCGCCGCTGAAACAGGGAAAATCCCGGACGATTTTGGCATCCGGATAGCGCACCATCAGTTGATCCCTCAACTCTTCCACGGACAGAGCTTTGCCCCCGGCGGTGTCGGCCGGCAAAATGCTGAAACTCAGGCTCGCGCCCAGATCTTTCGAGACCAGTGTGACTTTGCGTTCGCTGGCATTGTGCGAGACGTTCCAGCCCGGCGGGGGCAAGAAGGAAAACCGGTTGCTTTCGGTCAGAATGATGTAGCTGGGAACCCTGCCCCGTTCGGCAATTTCCACGAATCCCGGGATGAGCTGAAAGGATTCCGAGGCCGCGAGGGTTCCCATCCCCGAGCAAAGCAACAGCAATGAAAGGCAAAGCCCCCCCGGAAAGCGCGTCCGGCTGGTTGCCCCCGCTGCCGCCCTCTGGTTTTGAAGTGAGTAGCGGCTCAAATCGTGATCCATTTGCTGCGAATGATGGTGCGCACTTCGGGTGTCCCGGGCGGCAGTTTCGTGGGATCCAGAAAATTCGGATCCCGGCTGAATTTGCGCGCCGTCGGAGATTGGAAAATGTAGCTGTTATTACCCCACGGACCGATGGCCTTTCGACTGGGGTACAGAGCGACAATAGCGCCGTTATGCGTGAGGGTTTTCCCGGTCCAGTCTTCCAGCAACCGGTGAAAGTTTTCCACGCCACCGCTGTAGTAGTAGCCGCTGCTCGGCACGATTCCCGCGATAATTGCCGCATTGATGGTGGTGGACGTCGCTTTTTTGTAGCTCCAGGAAGTTTGGGCGCTGTGGGCATCCTGCCAATTGCCGGACAAAATTGTGATGGCATCCGCGATCAACGACGCGGGAACGGTGGTGGTGGTGTTCGTGGTGCCAAGGTTTGCGGCGGGCGCATTGTAATGACCTTGAACATAAAGCGGGTTGGAGGTGGCAATGGTCAACCCATGCGCCGGAAGCGTCTGTCCATTAAGCAGCCGGACGACGGATTGGTATCCGCTGATATAACGAAGATCGGCAATGTAAATAATCTTGGCCTCCCGCCCGAGCACCGCCGTCAAATTGCTGTATTGCGCGAGCAACACGCTAATATCCACGTCAGTTGATTGCACGTAGGCGAACTCGCGATAGTCAGCGAAGCTGAGGAACGGGTAGGGGTTTTTTTTAGCGGATTTACCTTGGCCGAAGAGGGAACTGCCGTCCTTGTTCACAATTCCTTTGCTTTCCACCCAAGGGACGGTGGTATTAAAGCCATCGTAGGCACCGCTGGTGGCCACCACGCCATTATCGTTGACCAGAATCACGAGGTCAGCCTTGTTGTAATAACGCTGCTGTCCAACGAGTGAGCTGGCGGATTCTCCGACGGGCGGGATATCGATCATCGCCTGCAATGCGTTGACGTCGCCCGTGGCCCCGATGGGCACATTCAGGGACTTGGCTCCGCCATCATGCTCGCCCTGATAGACCACCCGGCCCAGGGTGCGGGTGACCGGATCATTCGGGCTGTTGGTCAACTGGATCGCCCCTACCGCCGTCACATGCGTTTGAAACGTCGTGGTGGCGGGTGGCTTGGTATAAATGGCGCCATTGGAATGAACCCGGCCGTTCACCGTGAAATTGTTGGGCGGATTTATTTCCAGATCCATCCCGTAAAAAATCGCGAACTGAAACAGCGGGATGGACGCCACCTGAAGGTCTTGTTGCATGCTCACCGCCAGGTTAGCCGGCTGGCCTACTTCGCTGATGTGGGCCGAAAGCCGGTAAGTGGCGTTACTCCCGTAGAGGCCGCTATACTTGGTGTTCAACAGCCCGTAATTCCAATTGGTGGTCCGCGTGACCAGTACTTGATTGGTATTTCCCTGGCCATCATCCACCGCAAACTGGCGCCACAGGTCGGCTTCGGAGACCTGCGTCGTCAGCTTGCCATATCCGCTCGGCGACAGGTAGGCCATCGCACCCCCTTTCGTCTGGAAATCACCGGCAATCTGCGCGACGACCTTGTCCGCCACTCCTTCCCCCACCGCCGAAGTGGCCAAGTAGCGGTTCTTACGCTGGGTCTGGCGGGCGTTACTATCCACCCAGTTCATCGCCGCACCGAGAACCAACAGGCTGAGGGCGGCAAAGCCAAGCACCATCATCAGCGCATAGCCGTGCTGCTGTCGGTTAACATTTGGAAACTGAACTCGCATTATTCCTGAGCCCGCCGGTTGATTTTGGCTCTGACTTGGTAACTCGTATTGGTCCCCACGGAGTTGACCTGCCCGCCGGCGTACTGCAACCCGGAATACGAAAGGCTGATCCCGATGACGCCACCATTCTGGTTGTTGGCGAGCACGTTACCTGCGTAATCCTCCAGCGAGAAAATCGAACCGCTGGAGAGGGAACTGACCACGTTGGATGCCGTATTGCTGTTGTTAGTCATTCGCTTGAGGGAGGTGGCCGCCGAGTCCCAGTAATAGCGGACGAAAGCTGTGGTGTCGCTGGTGTAATATATTTGGATGGCATTGCCCTGTTGGAGGGTATTATCAGCCGCCCGGGTGAACGATTGGAGATCCCCAGTGCCGATTTGCAAATTGTAGGCGGAACGAATATCCGAGCTTAACAGATCGACCACGCCGCGGGAAGATGTGTTGGCAACCAGTTTGGACTGGGTCGTATCAAACATCTTCAGTCCATAAACGTGGCTCGTGATGCTGCCAACGACGACCATCAGGAAAATGGACACCGCGACCAGCATTTGGGTCAGGGTAAATCCCCGATGGGCCAGCCGGAGGCCGCCAACTGCCTCAGCGGTGCTCAAGATCCGGATACGCATGGGCTATGGGCTTCGATAGGTGGTCACCGAATTGCTGAACAGTCCGCGGGACAGGAACGACCAAGTGCTGTCCACCCGGATCATCTTCACCGGCGGATCCACTGACAGGCTGGTGATGGTAGTCCGGTTGGTGACGTAAGCCTGCGCGCCGCTGGCTCCAGGGAGATCGAGCTTGACGGTGGCCACGGGGAAATTGGCGCTCACCAGTTCGTCGGTTCCCGGCAGGGTCAACGGATCCCACTTGGCCGCGCGAACTTGCTCGACTTGTTGCAACGCCGCCAACTGCGCGGCCGCGGAATAAGCGGACCACTCGGCCCGTCTGGTCGTGGTTACAAAGCCGCTGGCAACCCCGCCAATAGTAACCGCGGTAATCGCCAACGACACCAGCACTTCTTCCAGAGTAAAACCGCCGGAAATAGAGCGGGTTCGCCGACCGATTGCCCCTTGTGTGCTCCGCGCGCGTCGGCCGAAAAAACGAGCCCGCAACGACGGGCCAGCATGGGTCGCCGTTGCGCTCGTTTCGCCGATGTTAACACCTAGTCTCATCAAACTGTAAGAATAGATCACTTTCACTGCGCAGTGTCCATACGTACTTCCACGTAATCTTCAAGCGCGGCCTTCATTGTTCTGGCTGCCATCCACTTTGGCGGCTTGACGGGAAAGCGCGGACGGGAGAGTCTGCTGGTCGGAAATCCGGCGCTTGAGTCAACTCCGGGAATCGCCCCAGGCCGGATGGCAAGTCTGGAGTGAATACCTGATCAATCATGGCAAAATCAACCAAGAATGAAATATCAATCCTGCTGGCGGATGATCATGCCATCGTCCGGCAGGGCGTGCGGATTCTGCTGGAGGCCGAGTTGGGATTCAAAATCATCGGCGAAGCCGGCGATGGTCTCGAGGCAGTGCGCCTCGTCGAACGTCTGGAGCCCGACATGTTGGTGGTGGATCTCGGGATGACCGGTTTGAATGGCTTGGAGGTCACGCTCCAAGTCAAACGTCGATTCCCCCAAGTCGGCGTCATTGTCCTCTCCATGCACGCCGACGAGACCCATGTGGAGCGGGCGCTGAAGAATGGCGCGGACGCGTATGTGGTCAAAGACGCGCATTCAGCCGACTTGGTCAAAGCGGTGCGCGAGGTGCGGGCGGGCCGGCGCTATCTGAGTCCTCCGTTTGAATTGCGCTCGTTCGCCGCGCGCATGGAAAAGAAAGCCGCCGGCAAACCGAGCCCCTACGACACGCTTACCTCCCGCGAACGCGAGGTGCTGCAATTGGTCGCCGAAGGCCACACCAACGCTGAAATTGGCGGCCGGCTGTTTATCAGTGAACGCACCGTCGAGGTTCACCGGTCAAAATTGATGCACAAACTCAGCCTGCACAGCCAGAGCGATGTCATCCATTTCGCGGTCCGCCAGGGAATCGTCAAAGCCTAGACTCAATCCGCCTCCCACTCGAACCGCTTCACCGCCACCCAGCCGAAGACCGCCGCGTAGCCAAGCAAAACCGCGATGGGCGCGAGCGCGGCCTCGAAACCCAGCCCGCGCCAGGTCATCGCGTCGAGGCAGTCCAGCGCCCAACGCGTCGGTACTGCCAGCGTCGCGGTTTGCAGCCACTGCGGGAAAACGAAGGCCGGCACCCACGCACCGCCCAACATTACCATGATGAGCACCACCGGGATCGCGAGGCCCCGCGCCGCCCCAGGCGTCGTGCCGAACGAAGCGAGCAACAGACCCACGCTGGCGGCGAATAGCGAAAAGGCGACAATGCAGAGGAAAAATCCGGGCAGGCTGCCCTGTACTTTGACGCCGAACAAGACCCGCGCGAAGCCAAAGCAAACCGCGAGGGTGAAAGCAGAAATGAGGGTTATGCTCGCCGCCTTGGAGCCGAGCAGCACGCCGCGCGACAGCGGCGCGGAACGTAACCGCTTCCACAAGCCACGCTGGCGTTCGAGCAAAATGCCCACCCCCATTTCAATCGCCGCCATCAAAATAAACTGCACCCCCATCCCGGCGAACGAATGCGCGTAGCCGTTGTATTCGACTTTGTCGTCGTTCGTCAGTTCCTCGTACAACGCGAGGTCTTGCGGCACGAGGCCGATCCGGCGCTTCGTGGCGTCGCAGTCGCCCGCCAGCTTTCGCCCTGCAATCAGCACCTCCCCGGCGTCCGGCGTAATGAGGCCGGTGATCATCGAGATGGTGGTGGTCTTCCCCGCGCCGTTTGGGCCAAGCAAACCCAGGCATTGGCCCGGCTGAACCTGGAACGATACTCCCTCCACCGCCCGCAACGTACCGAAACTCTTGCCCAGTTGGCGGATTTCCAGAATTGGCGCGCCCATTCTGGATTTACTTTTTCACCGGCGCTTCCGTGGCGGAGAGCTTGTGGAAGATCGCTCCCTTCACTTGCGTCTTCCGGCGGAAAATCTGGTCGCCACAGAGCACGTAAAGATATTCCCGGTTCGGGCCGCCAAAGCCGACACTCGGCATCCCCTTCTCCGACGGCTTGGGCACCACGCCGCACAGGCGGCCAATCGGGTCATACACTTGCAAGCCCAGCGACGTGGTGACGTAGTAGCGGCCCTGCTCGTCGGTCGTCATGCCGTCGCCCGCGCACGAGGTCTTGTAAACTGGCGAGCGGCCATCCTCGCTTTTTGCGTTCACGTCCACCTCGGTGCGCATCGTCATGTACGGCGACTTCGCGGAAAGGCTCCCGTCGGCATTGATGCGAAATGTCCAGACATGCGGCCCACGATAATCCGACACCGCCAGTGTGCCCTGGTCGGCGGAAAGGGTGATGCCGTTCGGCGCGGTGATGCCCACATCCACCGCCTTCTTCTCGCCGGTCTTCGGATTCACAAAGGTGACCTGATGCTTGCCCGTCTCGGTGAAATAGATGTGGCCCTTGTGCGTGACGACCAGATCATTCGGCTGCACGTCCTCGGCCAGCACGGTCATCGCGCCGCCCGGCACCTCGAAGGCGAGCAACTGCTTCGTCGCGCCGCGGCAACCGTAAAGCCGCCCGTCCGGCGCGAACTTCATGCCGCTGATCCGGGTGGCGTTGGTGGACTGAAGCAGCGGCGCTATCTTGCCATCCAGACCAATTTTGAAAATGCCCTCCGCACTCCGCATATCGGAGAAGTAGAAATTGCCCTGCTCATCCGAGAACGCCGCATCGACGGCACCGAGCTTGTCCGCGACCAGCCGCCAGCCCTCACCTTCAATGAGCAGCATGGAGAGCGGCATGTCCTGGGCCGAACTGTGTTGGGCAGCGACAACCAGACCGAGCAGGATGAGCGCGATTATGCGAAATGTCTTCATATCAATTGTTGAGTGAGCCTTGCATCTTTCAACGCTGGTAATCCCGCCACAACCATTTCAGCGCTTCCGGGAAAATACTGCCGCCGTGCTTGCTGTTGTGGCCGTAGCCTTCCGCATAATCAAAACGCACGTCGTATTTCATGTATTTGAGCGACGACGCCATCATCTGGTTCCCCAGCGGCCAGTTGCCGAACGGGTTGTCGAGATCGCCGCTCGAGTCCTGGAGAAAAACCCGGATCGGCTTGCGCTCGGTCTTGCGGATCAAATACGGATACGCGTGTCCGCCGCGCAAATCCACAAAGCTGCCAATGGTCGAGAGCACCTTGCGAAACTGGTCGGGCCGCTCCCACGCCACGGTGAACGAACAGATGCCGCCGCTACTCGCGCCGCAAATCGCGCGGCCTTCCGGGTTCTTGGTGAGGTTGTAGCTCTTGCCGACCTCAGGCAGGATTTCGTCAATGAGCATGCGCGCGTAGCGGTCGCCGAGCGAGTCGTATTCAAAACTGCGGTTGCTCACCTGCCACGGACTCTGCGGCGCGGGACGTTCCGGGTTATGGCCGGGGTTGATGAGGATGGCGATGGTCACCGGCATTTCGCCCTTCGCGATGAGGTTGTCGAATACGATCGGCACGCGCCAACTCCCTTTCGCGCCCACGTAATCGTGGCCGTCCTGGAAGACCATCACGCACGCGGGCTTATCCGCCTGGTATTGCGCGGGAACATACACCCACCAATCGCGCACGGTGTTCGTAAATACCTGGCTGTGCCAGTTCGTGTGCTTGGTGAGCGTGCCCGTGGGGACGCCGGGCTGGACCTCGTGGTAGAATGTCGGCTTGAATTCGCCGTCCGCCGCTGATAAAAGCGAAGGGGCAAGCCCGGACAAGGAAGTGAAGCCGGCCACGAGAATGGATTTCAAGCGCATGCCGGAATGATGCGTGAAAGCTGGAAATAAGGAAACGCCGAAATGCGAAAATTAAAAGTACATCGACGTGCGCTCCGGATGTACCAGCGCCCACCCAGAGCTGGAGAATTTCTGTCGCTGCTCCGCAGCTTACTTAGTTTCCCTCACCCGTCCCGCGGCTCGCGCCGTGGGTTACCTTCTGACGCCACTCCGTGCTTGCCCCAGTCCACGGCGCTACTTCGGATAGTCCCGCCACAGCCAGCGCATGGTTTCGGGAAAAATTGCGCCGCCGTGCTTGCCGCTATGCATGCCGTCGCCGAAGACGAATTGGTAATCATAACCCGCATACTTGAGCGCCGCCGCCATGTCCTGGTTCGCCAGCGGCCAGTTGCCGTGCAAATTGTCCAAGTCGTTCGAACCGTCTTGCAGGAAGACGCGGATGGGTTTGGGCTTGTCCTTCGATTTGCGGATGAGCGGCGGATACACGTAGCCGCCGCGGATGTTCGTGAAGCTGCCGATGTGGCTGACGACCTTGCGAAACGCGTCGGGCCGTTCCCAGGCCGCCGTGAACGCGCAGATGCCGCCGGAGCTGTTGCCGCAAATCGCCCAGCCCACCGGGTCTTTCGTCAGATTATATTTCTTGCTGACTTCGGGCATGATTTCTTCGAGCAGAAATTTGACGTAAGCGTCGCCGAGTGAATCGTATTCAAAGCTGCGGTTGTCCCGATTCTTCTGGCCCGCTTCCGCCGCCGGCACGTTGCCCGGATTGGTGAAGACGCCAATCGTCACGGGCATTTCCTTTTTCGCGATCAGATTGTCGAACACCACGGGCACGCGAAAGCCGCCGTCCTTGCTGACCATGCCCCCGCCGTCGCAGAACACCATCACGGCAGCGGGCTTCGCTGGATCGTATTGTTTCGGCACATAAATCCACCAGTCACGCACCGTGCCCGGGAACACCTTGCTGGTCTCCCAACGGAGTTTGATCACCTCGCCCTGCGGCACGCCCGGTTGCGACATCGAATCCGGGCCAAGCTTGTAATCATCGGCGGCACGCGCGGTGAGCGTGGTGCAAGCGACGAGCAGAGTCGGAACCAAAGCGGAGCAGGCAGCGGGAAATTTCATGCCCTGGATTCTGTGGATTCTGCGAATTCTGTCAAAGAGTCTTTCGCGCGGGGCGGGAAGCGTGAGTCCGCTGCCCTCCGATGAACAAACTGACACTAGCG
>JAYUBJ010000558.1:0-3905 GCA_043740915.1 Verrucomicrobiota bacterium | reverse complement strand
AATTCTATCCGTTGTTCAAGGATTTGTTTCTTGAAACCAATCCCATTCCCGTCAAAGCCGCGCTGGCAATGCTGGGGATGATGGAGGAAGAATACCGCCTGCCGCTGGTCCCCATGGGCGCGAAAAACCGGGCGACACTCCAGGCAACGTTGAAGGCCTGTGGTGTGTTGAAGTGAATTCAAGGGTCGGGGTCGAGCGTTGGGCGACGACCCCATCCGTCCGCGGTAGTCCCAAAACGCTCAACACAGGATTCTCTTAACTATGACCAACGTCATCATCACCGGCAGCAAAGGCCGCATGGGCCAGATGCTCGTCGCCTGTGCGGCGCACATTCCAGATTTGCGTGTTACCGGGTTGGTGGATCTCGGCGACAAGTTGGCCGACGTCATCAGCGCCGGCGATGTCGTTATGGATTTCAGCTTCCACAGCGCCACGCCCGAAGTCGCCGCGCTCTGCGCGCAAAACGGAAAAGCCCTGGTTATCGGCACCACCGGCCATTCGGCGGAAGAAAAATCGCAGATCGCCGATCGTCAATCGCAAATTCCGATGGTCTGGGCCTCCAATTATTCCACGGGGGTCAACACGCTCTTCTGGCTCACGCGCAAGGCCGCGGAAATCCTCGGCCCCGGCTTCGACCTCGAGGTGGTTGAGATGCACCATCGCCTCAAGCAGGACGCGCCCAGTGGCACGGCCATGACGCTCGCGGAAATCCTGGCCGACGTGCGGAAACAGCAGTTGCAGGAAGTTCTTCGTCATGGTCGCGAAGGCATTGTCGGCGCGCGGACTGCCGCCGAGATCGGGATGCACTCGCTGCGCGGCGGCGACGTGGTGGGCGACCATACGGTCATTTTCGCCGCCAATGGCGAGCGCGTCGAACTCACACACAAGGCCAGCAGCCGCGAGACCTTCGCCCATGGCGCGCTCCGCGCCGCGCAGTGGGTCATGCACCAGAAACCCGGCCTTTACGACATGCAGGACGTGCTCGGGTTGAAGTAGGACCGGCGTCGCGCCTGTCTCCATTTTCATGAGTACAGAGAGTCAGAGACAGGCGCGACGCCTGTCCTACGTTGCGCTCGGCTCGAATCTCGGCGATTCCGCACAAATCCTCCGCGACGCGATGGCGCGCTTGCAGGAAGTATCCGACTCGCCGGTGTGGGAATCCTCCCTCTGGCAAAGTTCGCCCGTGGATTGCCCGCCTGGCTCACCGATGTTCGTGAACGCCGTGGTGGGCTTGCTGCCGCGTGCAGGTGAGACGCCGGAATCGCTGCACGCGAAATTGCAGGCACTCGAAAAGGAGTTTGGCCGCCCGCCGAAGTTAGTATTGAACGAAGCGCGCCCGATTGACCTCGACTTGATTGCCTTTGGTGCGGTGACGCGGTCGTCCGCCGCGCTCAACTTGCCACATCCGCGCGCGCACCTGCGTCGCTTCGTGCTGGAGCCACTCGCGGAGATTGCGCCCGAGCTGGTATTGCCGGGACAGTCGAAAAATATTCGCGAGTTGCTCGCCGCCTTGCCCTCGGACGAAGTGCTCGTGCGACTGTGATTTTTTCGGCGGTCACCGACCGCCGCTACAACAGGCCTTGATAGGCCAGCCAGAGCGAACGGAAATATTTCATCACCCGGATCGGGTCGGGGCTCGGCGGAATCTCGGCAAAGGTGAATCCCTGGAAGCCGATCTCGTTCAGGCCCGTCAATAGCTTGCGGAACGGATATTCCTCGAGGTAAAGATCGCGCATGTGGACGGTGAAAATCTGGTGCTTTACCAGGTTGAAATTCGCGTCCCAGCCCTCGCCAAAAATGTCGGACTGATTTGAGTTCCAACACAGGCCGACGTTCTTGTGATCCGCGGCGTCGAGAATTTTCTTGATGTGTGGCACCAATGAAGTGCCGGTGCCGTGGACTTCGAGCCGAATCTGCTGGCCGTGCTGCTCCCCAAACTCGCCCAGTTCCCGCAGCGATTTCCCAATCTGCTCGAGCGTCTGCTCGACGGGCACTTCCTTGGGCAGGCCGTTGGGTCGCACCTTCACACCGGTCGCACCCACGTCCTCGGCAAGGAGAATGTACGCCTTGGTCGCCTCGATGTCCTGGCGGAGTTTCGACTGGTCGGGCGTGTGATAATCGAACGCACTGCCGAGACTCCAAAGCTTCACGGGCGAATCGGCAAATCGCTTCCGCACTTCCGCACGCTGTTCTTTCGTCAAGTCCACCTCGACCTTGTGCGTGTGTCCAGTGCGCAACTCGACGCCGTCAAACTTCGCCTCCGTGCAGTTCTGGATGATCGTTGCGAGGTCCCACTTCTCGGCGAGGTTGTAGGTGACGATGCCGAGGTGCATCTTCGCCGGCCGGGAGAACCGCGGCGATTTTACTTCCGGCAATTTCACTTTCTCGGCGGCGCGAGTGGTGGTGGCGGCCAGGCTCAACGCGCCGAGCGTGAGCGTGCCGGATCTGAGGAAGGAACGACGATCAGTTTTCATGGCAAAATAATCTCGGGTTTGTGCGCAGGCTAGCGTCCCGTGCGGTCGGCGCAAATCAAATTCCGGAGGGCGAACCTTGCCATCGCCCCGGGAAACCGGCACAAAGACGCGTCCCTATGCATCCGCCTGCACCGTCCACCGCCCCGGTCGCCAAAGTCGTCCTCGCCAGTTTCATCGGCACGACGGTTGAATGGTATGATTTCTTCCTCTACGGAACCGCCGCGGCGCTCGTGTTTCCCCAACTCTTCTTTCCCACCATCGCGCCGCACGCCGGCACCATGGCCTCCTTCGCGACTTATGCCGTGGGCTTCTTCGCACGGCCGTTGGGCGGCATTGTCTTCGGACACTTCGGGGACAAACTCGGACGCAAGTCCATGCTCGTGACCACGCTCATGATCATGGGCGTCGCCACCTGTCTCATGGGCGTGCTCCCGACCTATGCGCAGGTGGGACCACTTGCGCCGGTGTTGCTCGTGCTGCTGCGTTTCATCCAGGGCTTCGGCGTCGGCGGCGAATGGGGCGGCGCGGTCCTCATGGCCGTCGAGCATGGACATGCCGGACGGCGCGGATACTATGCCAGTTGGGTGCAGGCGGGCGTGCCGGTCGGATTGCTGCTGGCGAACGCGGTCTTCAGCCTTTTCGCTTTGCTGCCGAAATCGGAATTCCTCACCTGGGGCTGGCGGGTGCCGTTTCTTTTGGGTGGCTTGTTGCTGGGTGTGGGAATGTTCATCCGGTTGCGCCTCATCGAGAGCCCGCTCTTCACCCAGGCGCAGTCGGGGCCAACCGCGCCGCGCCCGCCGGTCCTCGATGCGCTCCGGAAGCATCCGCGCAACGTGCTGATCGCAATGGGCGCGCGCTTCGCCGAGAATGCCTACTTCTATATCTTTACCGTGTACCTGCTCACCTATGTCACGACGCAATTCGGTATCGCCAAGAGGGTCGTGCTCAACGCGGTGCTCGTCGGTTCGGCGGTGCAACTCGTGGCCATCCCGTTCTTCGGGGCGCTGTCCGACCGCGTGGGTCGCCGGCCGGTGTATCTCGGCGGGGCGTTGTTCCTCGCCCTGTTCGCCTTCCCCTTCTTCTGGCTGGTGGATACGCAGCGTCCTGGGCTGATCATGCTGGCCATGGTGCTGGGACTGGTGGGGCACGCCGCGATGTACGGGCCGCAGGCGGCATTTTTCTCCGAGCTGTTCAGCACGCGCGTTCGGTACACCGGCGTCTCGCTCGGTTATCAACTCGCCTCGCCCCTCGCCGGCGGACTCGCGCCACTCATCGCCTCGGCGTTGTTGGATTTGAAGCAGGGCGCCTGGCCCATCGCGGCGTATTTGGTCGGTACGGCGTTGATAACCATTTGTTCTGTGTGGTGCGCGGCGGAAACGTTCCGGGCTGAGTTGGGTGACGCGCCACGTTTTCAGCCCGTTGAAAAGTAGG
>JAYUBJ010000557.1:0-3910 GCA_043740915.1 Verrucomicrobiota bacterium | reverse complement strand
CCCACTGGGGGAGAGGGTTGGGGTGAGGGGGATCCCAGCGTGTTGCCGACTTCACAGTTTAGGGAGAGCAAGGTCGACGGAGCGTGGCTCTGTGAGCCGCAGCCTTTGCCTGCTTGCCACGATGCTGCGGGTCACAGACCCGCGCTCCGTACGGAGAAGGACGGGGCAGAGGGCTTCCCCATCGTCGCGTGCCCGGCCATTCACTACGCGACGCCCGAGGACCGGCGGAAATACGACATCGTGCAAAGCATCCGCACGCTGACTTTACTGCACCAGGCACATCCTGAGAAACGACGCGGGGATCGGTTGTATTTCCGCACACCCGCCGAAATGGCGGCGGCGTGCCAGGAACATCCGGACTGGCTGCGCCACACGCACGAAATCGCCGGACGTTGCAATTTTGAGCTGCCGTTTGGCAAGCCGCAGTTTCCGGCATTCATTCCGTCAGACGGTTCGACGTCGGGTGAGTTCTTGCGGCGGCTGGTGCTTGAAGGACTCAATCGTCGTTACCCCAAATCGCAAATCGCAAATCGCCAATCGCAAATTGAAACGGAACTCGGGATCATCAATGAGGTCGGTTACGAGGAATATTTTCTCATCACCTGGGACTTTCTCCAGGAATGCCGACGGCGCGGCCTCGAGTGGATCACGCGCGGGAGCGCGGCGGACAGCCTCGTCTGCTATTGCCTCGGCATCAGCAGCGTGTGCCCGGTTCGCTTCGACCTTTATTTCAAACGTTTCCTCAACCGGGAGCGCATGGCGCTGCACAAACTCCCGGACATCGACATCGACTTTGCGCACGACCTGAAGGACGACGTGGTGAAACTCATCTTCGAGAAATATGGACGCGAGCATTGCGCCGTGGTGGGCGGGTTCTCGACGTTCCAGGCGCGGAGCGCCTTTGCGGAAGTGGCCAAGGTGCTGGGCGTGGCGGAACGCGAGGTCCGGAAGTTCACCGATCATTTTCCGTGGAGTTTTGGCGGCGGCTGGGTGCCCGATGAACCGACGCCCAGCGGTGGTGCGGGTCTGATTGAAATGTTGCGAGCGAGTCCGGAGAACCGGGATTTGCCGCTGGACGAAGAGCCTTACCGGACGGCGCTGCAAATGGCCGAGTTCCTGGATGGCGTGCCGCGCCATCCGAAGATGCATCCGTGCGGCCTCGTGCTCTCGCGCCAGCCGATGCACGAATTGACGCCGACCTTCATCGCGAACAAGGGCTATGCCACGACGCATTTTGACATGGATGCGGTGGAAGCCATCGGATTGGTGAAGATGGACATCCTCGCGCAAGGCGGTCTGGCGGCCATGCGCGATGTGAAGGTAATGCTCGGCAAACGCGGGATCAAAGTGGATTTGGAACGATGTGTCGCCGCCTCGGCGGAAACGAAGCCGGCAGATGAGCCGGTGGGAGCGTGGGCGGATGGGAATGGCCCACTTACCCACTTACCCACTTACCCACCTGCTTCCCCCGACCGTCCCCCTGCGGCGGCGGCTGCGAACGAGCCTTGGACCGATCCCGCGGTGTGGGAGATGATCGCCAACGGCGGCGCGCGGGCGGTGCATCACATTGAATCGCCTGCGATGACGAGCCTCTGTCGCCAGTGCGCTGTGCGGGAGATCGACGGCCTCATCGCCATCGTCAGCGTCATCCGGCCGGGCGCGGCCAACGAGGGAAAAAAGCTGGCCTTCACGCGGCGCTATCAGGGACTGGAGCCAGTGACTTATCCGCATCCGTCACTCGAGGCGTGTTTGCGGAGCACGTACGGGCTGGTGGTTTACGAGGAGCATATTCTGCAACTCTGCGAAGCGTTCGCCGGTTTGCCCCCGGGCCGTGCCGATGTGCTCCGGCGGGCGCTCAACAAGCAAAAGCGTCCCATCATTGAAGAAATTTGCGGTGAATTTTTCCAGTCGGCACAGGCGCGCGGCCATTCGCCGGAGAAGACGGCCGAAGTGTGGAAGTTGGTGACCGGCTTTGCGGGTTACGCCTTTTGCAAGGCGCACAGCACCGCTTATGGTGTCGAAGCGTATCAAGCGGCGTGGCTCAAGCACTATTTTCCCGCCGAGTTCATGGCCGCCGTGCTGACCAACGGCAAGGGCTTCTATCATCCGCTCGTTTATGTGCTCGAATGCCATCGGCTCGGTTTGAAATTGTTGCCGCCGTCGGTGAATGAACCTGGGCCGGAGTTCAAGGTCGTGCTGGCGGGCTGTAGCGGCGGGCGTTCCGCCTGCCGTAGAGCCGCAGCGTCTCGCCCGGCGGAAAGGGCGTGCGGCGAAACGGGCGGCGAAGGTATCCGGGCGGCGGGACGCGCGCCCTCTACGGCCGGCGAGACGCCCGCCGCTACGGCTATTCGCACCCCCTTGACGCGCGTGAAAGGACTCACGGCGCGCACGACGGAGGCGCTCCTTGCGGCGCGTGAACGCGGGCCGTTCCATTCCCTGGCCGATTTCTTTCACCGCGTGGCGCCGGCGGGCGAGGAACTGGAAGCGATGATCCGCGTCGGGGCGTTCGACGAATTCGGCGAAACGCGCACGCGCCAGTTCTGGCAGGCGCAGCATCTACTCAAGACCTTTGGCGTCGGCGTGGAACCGAACCAAGGCTGGCTCGTCCCGCCGCCCGGCTTGGAAAAATTGCCGGGCCTCCCGCTCAATGAACCGACCCGGCTTGAGCGTCTGCAATCGGAAACCGAATTGTTCGGTTTTGCTGTCAGTGGTCATCCGCTCGAATTGTTTGCTGACATTGCGTGGGACACCTATTGCCCGGTGAGTCGGCTCGGCGAATTTGTCGGTCAAACGGTGACCACCTGCGGCCTCGTCGTCGAGCAGCGCACGCATCATCAAATCACGGGTGAAGCGATGAAGTTTCTCACGCTCGCTGACTGGACGGGCATGGTGGAGACCGAATTGTTCGCCCAGACTTATAAAAGTTACGGACTGGCGACGGTGCGTTACCCCGTGCTGGAAGTGGAGGCGAAGGTGGAGCCGTTTGAAAACGGCCGGGGTTTCTCCCTGCGGGTGCATCGGGCGGGACCGCCGCGCGCTGCAAGCATCAGGAAATAGTCCAGCAGCGGGAGAGAATGCGCGGCCCGCAAAAAGCCGCGAACTGTGCCCTAAACCGGACCGCGAGTTGTCCCAACTCGCAGCACGTGGCTGAACGGAGGCGGATGGTGTTAATTTCGACGCTGGAGGGTGGGCGATGGTTGGAGACGGAGTTTGCCGGGCACAGCTACGCGGATGACTTCGTGATCCTGTGCCGCCGCGAAGCCGAGGCGCAATCCGCCCTGGCGACGGTGCGGGCAGGGGTGAGCGCAGCGGGGCTGTCCCTACCCGATCGGCAGGCGCGGACGCCCGCCGCTACGCTACAAAAATCCCCCGCTGCATTGAACCTTTTCTCGCTTCCCGCATTCTACTCAATGTAAATGCTGGTAGTGGCTGAACGCGAACAATTGCCCGTGACAGAGGCCCGAACCGGTGCCCCGCAAGCTTGGGACACCCTGTTCCAGCGCTACCAACTGCCGCTTTACGTTTATGTTTTTGAATTGGTCCATGACGAGCAAGTCAGCCTGGACATCGTTCAAGAGACGTTCACCAGTGCTGTTCGGAACATCGGTGGTCTGCGCGATGACGCCAAGTTTGGAAGCTGGCTCTTTGGCATTGCGCATCAGAAGTGCATTCAACGATGGCGAAAGCAAAATCGGGAACACGCCCTGCTCGAGGAAATCGCCGAGGCCCCGCAGGATTTCGACGAGGGCCCGCTGGATTTGCTCCTTCGACAGGAACAGGAGGCTGAGTTTATGGAATTGTTGAACCAGCTTTCGCTCCCGCAACGCTCGGTGTTGCTGCTGCATTTCATGGAGGACTTTTCGCTGGAAGAGATCGCGGGGGTCACCGGCGTTTCGGTTGGGACGGTGAA
>JAYUBJ010000556.1:0-12438 GCA_043740915.1 Verrucomicrobiota bacterium | reverse complement strand
AGAGCGCGGTCTGCTCGCAACGACACTGGTGGTTTGGATGGGCGAATTCGGGCGCACGCCCAAGATCAATGCTGACGCTGGCCGCGATCACTGGCCGGGATGCTACAGCGTTTTGCTGGCCGGAGGCGGGATCCGCGGCGGGCAAGTGGTGGGTGCGTCGGACAACATCGGCGCTTACCCGAAGGAAAGGCCCACGACGCCGGCGGACATTCATGCGACCGTGTTTGCGGCACTCGGCTACGATGCTCGCAACATTCACTACCAATCTGCCGATGGCCGCCCGATTCCCCTGACCGAAGGCACGCCGATGCATGAGCTGCTCTGACGGTGATCAGGTCTGGATGTTTGCGGACGATTATGGACGGGCCGTTTTCTTAAAAATAAGCGGCAAACTTTGACCACCTTGTTGCCACTGTCCGGAAACGTTTGCGCCGTTCTCCGCCAAAGTGCCTTCATACACCACCCCGATCGCTTTCGCTTCGAAGCGCACTTTGCCCTCTTTGATCGTGATCGTGCTCAGCGGAATTCCGTTGGCCCCTTGATCCAGACTGTCCAACGTGCCTGTCGCCGCGCCCGTGGCGGCTTTGGTGAAATTTGCGCGGAGCCGCAAACTGGCCGCACCGGCGACCAACGTTCCGTTCCAGGTTCCCGTGATTTTTTGGGCCGCCAGTTTGCTGGCTGCAAGATCGGCGGGGGAAAGTTTTTCAGCCTCCGCCATGGGCTCGGTTCCCGATCCTTTCGCCAACACCAGAGGCAGTGAATTCGGCCCTTGCTTCCATTTTCCCGTGGCCGTCTTCCCCGTCGCATTCAGAGTTCCATCATAAACCCCTTGGATCGCCTTCAACTCCAGGTGCAGATCCTTGTCAGTTGCGGTGACGACATCCACCGGGATGTCGCGCGCGCCCTGGTCGGGGCTGTCCATTTTCGCGGTCAGTGCGCCGCTGGCGGATTTACTGATTTTGAACACGATGCGCAGTTTGACCTGGCCGATTTCGAGGGTGCCGGACCAATTACCCGTGACGTCGTTCGCGGGCGCGGCGGCGGAGACTGACATCGCCGACGCCAAGAATGCAACGGCCAGAAGTGTTATCAGTGCTTTCATAATTAAGTTTTGGGATGGGTTTTGGACGTGTGATTACTTGGGGCCAGGGGCCATCATTTTACGATTCATCGTGAGGGACATGCGGTTGCCTGTGATGGCACTGTTCCGAAATACATCGAACTTGCCGAGTTCTTCCGGACTCAGGAACGAACCCGCCCGCGCGGCTACCTTTTCATAGATCCCGTCCAAGAGTTTGAGGTTGGCTTCGGCAGCGGAATCGGAGGCGATATTACGGAAGTTCAGGATGGGCACTGTCTGATAATCCGCAGGCAACCCGGCGCTTGCCAGGGCTCGTTGCGTCTCCTGCTGCAGGAATTGATATAATTGCTTCGATTTTCCATCCTGCTCCTCCTTTTCGCCGCTTAACATCCCCTTGAATTGCTCCGCGGTCAAGTAACTGGCCAGGTTCCGGGTGTACTCCTGGTATTGAGAATAACCGTCCGGACCGAGCAGTTCCTGCACCTTTGCGAGCAACGCCGCTTCCTGTCCGGCAAACACCGGCTCCATCTGGGCGGTCGTTTTTCCATCCCGCAACACCTCCGTGATGTGATCAATGTTCTCCATGACGTTGTCGGTGAGAACATCATTGAGTTTGCCCGTCTGTTCCGGCTCCAGCTCCAGGCGTTTGGCAAATTCCTTGTAGATCATGGTCATGCCCATTTTTTGCTGTGCCCGGAGCGTCTGCCACATCTCGGGGTTTTCCTTCAGGCCACTGAGGGCGCTCGGGGCATTTGTCTTCGCCTGCTCGCTGGCCGTCTCTTTCAGCAGCCGGGCCACCTCTCCCCGCAGGCGCATCAACTCCTGGGACCGATCAGTCGTGGACGCCGCCGCCGGGGTGGCCCGCGCCGCCAGTTTGGCCAGGCGTTTGTTTTCCGCCGCCAGTTTGTCGGTCTGTTCCGCCTGCTGCCGCAAGGCGGCGTTCGCGGCATCGATTTTTGTTTGCGCACGATTTTGGATGACGAGGGGGATCGCCACGGCGGCGGCGATCACGACGGCGATGACACCGGCTTTCAGTTTGCTCATGCTCATAATTTTTAGAATGGTTAACGTTGTTCCGTTGGTGGTGGCTGCGTTGGCCAGGGCGGCCGTGGAAACAGTGAGGGCGAATCCGGCGGGCGCGGCGCTCACTGTTTGCGTCGCGAGCGCCGAGGCCAGAACCGCCGAGGAAAGCGCCACGCCGCGCGCTTTCAACAAGACCTGCAGTTTGTCCAGCGCGCGGTCCACCCGTTTGCGCGCCGCTTCTTCGTTGCTGCCGAGGGCCTCACCCACGGACTTGAAATCATGCTGCTCGAAAAAACGGAGCATGATCGCCTTCCGATCGTCCGTGCCCAGTTGATTGACCGCTTCATCCAGGACCGGAGCGAGCAGCGCGAGATTCGCTGCCGAGTGATCTTCATGGGCATTCATTTCAACGGCCTGCCTTTCACGGGCCTGACGACGACGTTCGTCGCGCATGGTATTTTGGGCGACAAAACAGGTGTGCCGGTGCAACCATCCCCCGAGCATCACCTCTTGCGAAAGCGTGCGCGCCGTCCGCGCCAGATCCGCAAAGACCGTCTGGGTGACATCTTCCGCCCGATGCGTGTCGCCATCCACCAATCGGATGGCGGCCGAGTACACCAGGTTCACATAACGGGCCACCAGTTCGCAAAAGACTGTTTCCGAGCCAGTCGCGACGTATTCTGTGAGTAATTTATGGCCGTCCGTCATCGTGCTTTACCCTACTAAAGACCCGCTGATCGGGCAAACCGGACATTTATTTTTCGAGAGAATTCTTATCCCCGATGGAATGGCCTCGGAGAGGCCGAACATGAATAGCCGCAGGTGAAACCTGCGGTGAGCGAATTGAGGAATCCTTGGACCCCTGCGGGGTCGTACCGGCACGCCAAACAAAGCGCGGATTGTCACCCTTACCTGCCTTACCACATCGCGTTGATCGAGTGAACAAAAGGTAACTCCACGTGGAGGCAAATCTGAGTTTCTTGCACCCACCCGGCTCTAAGCCAACCTGAAAGGTTGCCAGCCATTAGCCGGGGGTTGAGCGACTCGGCGAGCGACACCTCCAGATCCGGTCAGGAAAGGACACGACCCGGGAAGGGTCGCAGCCTCGGCTGGATGGCGAATGATTCTGTCACCCCTGCCGGGGTGCGGACCGAATCGACATCACCCGGGGGTGTCGCTGGCGCTCAACCCCCGGCTAATGGCTGGCAAGCCTCCGGCTTGCGAAATGTGCCGTCCGATCCGCAACAAGCCGAGATGCGCACGCGGTGGTGCGTTACTTGAAAAGGCTTGCTTCCCAGTTTAGCCTGTCGAAAGTCATGGCATGACCCTTGAATTCGTTGAGTCTGTCAGCTTCGGATCCCGAGCAATGCACGAACAAGGTGTTGCATATTCATGTTATGCCCGCTTCACAGGCCACGCGCATGACACACGATAGAAAGTTTTGGTGGGTGGCTGTTCTGACGAGTCTCGGGATCCACGTCGTTTTCTGTCTTCAGGCATTGAGCGTCGCGGCACAGGGCGGGATGGCGCGCTCTGGATTCCTCTTTCTCTTCGGCCCACACTTCATGCTCATGTTTTTCCTGCCACCTCCAGATCCGTTCAATTACAGCGGCGGAGTCGTCAGTGTTGATTGGCTCCGCTTCGTAGGGAAGCTCGTGGTTGCATATCCAGCGTCGCTTCTTTACGGCTGCGCTGTCAGCGCGTTTTGGTATTTTATTCGTTGTAAAAGCAGAGCATAAACACGCCGCGTATCAATGCGCTGCACTGACTCGAAAGCACCCAAACTCTCCAAATGAACGCAACGCTAATTATGCGCCCGATTTTCTCCACCTTGGCCCTGTTGATTCTGGTTTGGTTCACCGGCGGACCCGCTTCCGTCCACGCCGAACAGGATGGCAAGTTGCAAATCCTGCTCCTCGGCGACAGCACCACCGAGGAAAGCGTCCCGCGCCGGCATAATCCCGCCGGGCCGCACTTCGAGGATGTCATCCGGCTGCTGCTCGCCACGGAGAAGGATTTGCCGCCCGTGAACGTGATCAATCTTGGACTCTCCGGCGAGTTCATCCACGGCTTGCTCACCAACCGCTACGACGGCGTCGTCCCCAAGCTGCAGGGTGTGGATTATATTTTCATCCGCTACGGCCTGAACGACAATTCCCGGCGCGAGGATTTTGCCAACAATTTTCCGAAAGACCTCCACGAATTGATTGGCCGGCTGCGCAAGGACCATCCCAAGGCGATGATCATCCCCATGACAGTCATTCCCTACCTTGACCCCGCGGCGAGCGCGCGCATCAACGCCCTCGTCAAACAGGTGGCCGAGGAGGAGAAGTTGATCCTGTTCGATATTTATCCGCGCTACGCCGCCGAATTGGAGCACGGCCCCAACATGCTTAACTACCGTCGCTTCCCGCTCGCGAACATTCCCGAGAAGGATCGCGAATGGGTCAAGCCGTTCGTCCACGGGGCGACCGTGGAGGTGATGGACAACACTCTCGACGCGCACTTTGGAAAGTTGCCGAGTTGGTTTGGTGACCGACATCCGAACTCGGCGGGCTACCACGTCATTGCCGACGAAACCGCCAAATTCCTGGCAAGACTGATTCGCGAACGAAAACCGTGAGCCGCGCCCGGTCCATGGGGGCCGCTTTCCAACCCGAAAAGCTAAAAAAATGGTTCATCGGACCATTTCCCAATCAGAACGGGTCAACGCGCCAGGTTTCACCTCACCATGAATCAACCGTTAATACTCATCGGTGCTGCATTCCTATTCACCGCAGCGCTGCCTGCCGCGGAACCGACGATTGAACTTGTGCGCAATGACGACGGCAGTTTCCGCTGCACGACCAAAGCCTACGAGATGCGGTTTTCCAAGGACGGTAATGTCCTCTCGTTGAAGGCGGGCCAGACTGAATTCCTCGAGGCCGCACACGAGAATGGCGCGGCGGCGGGCTTCGTGTTTAACGGCAAACTGGTACCTTTCAAAAAACTCACCCAACCCGCGCCGGATACGCTGGTCTGCGAAGGAGATCCGAAAGACCCGGCCACCGCCGTCCCTAACGCGGTCTCCCAACATAACGTAAAAGCAGTTTGGACATTTTTTGCCGACCACATCGAAGTGCGGTTGGAGCAAAGCCTCGAGATGTACGGCGGGTTTGGCTGGTTTCCGTCGTCGGCCTTCTTGGCAGCGCACGATAATCTGACGGACCAACCGATCCGCATTACGGGCCCAATTCTATATCAGCAGACCGATCCGCGTTGGATCACTTCGAATGGCCCGGTCCTGCGTTTTGATCTGGGTGTATGGCAGAAGGGTTTTGCCAACGCCAATTGGAGGGAAATTAATTTCGCCGGCAAAACGCGCCGTTTCATGGCGGGCACGGTGCCGGCAACTTCGGTGGTGATCAACAATCTGTACTGCGCGGGAAAACCTTCGCCCAAGGACGCCCTGGTTTTTGACATCTCCGCCGAAAGTCCGGACTTCCTGCTGCCCGGCGGCAAACCGGCGCATCTGAATCTCAAAGTGGCGAACGCCGGGCCCCAGCCCGTTGAGGCCACGGTCCGCGTCGAAATAAAAGATTATCTTACGCGCCAGGTGGTCGCCACGCGCCGGACGAAGCTGGCGCTCGCCAGCAAGGCGGAAGGCGCCGTGAAGTCCGATCTGTCATTGGCCAAGCCCGGACCGTACTGGGCGACGCTGAGTGTCGAAGACGCGGATGGAAAAGACGAGCGTTCATTTACGATCACTTTCGTTTACGATTTCAAAAATTATAAGCCGGCCTCGACGCGGCCGGAAGATTTCAAAGCGTTTTGGCAGGCGGCGCTGGCTGAATCCGCAGCCTTGCCCCTCGACGCAAAGCTCACGGCCATCCCCGAAAAAAGTACCGCGAAGGTCGAGGTGTTCAAAGTCAATTACGCCACGCTCGCGGGCCGCCGAATTTATGGCTGGTATGCCCGCCCGAAAGTACCGGGAAAATATCCGGTGCAGATTCGCTATCCATCGTCCGGAATTTACCCCGTGGCCGCACCAGAAATGTTTGAGGATCGTTGCAGTTTGTGGATCATGATTCATGGATTCGACGTCGATTTGTCGAACATGCCCAAAGAGGCCGAGCCCGGTAAGAATTATTGGACCGCGGGCATCGAGACCCCGCAGACCTCGATGTGGCGCACGATTTACATGTCCCTGGTGCGCGCGGTTGATTTTGTGCTGGCGCAGCCAGAAGTGGATGCGGAGCGGTTGGCGGTCGTGGGCGGCAGCCAGGGCGGGGGTCTGTCGTTGGTCGCGGCCGGGCTTGATCCGCGCATCAAGTTTTGCATGACGCACCACAGCGGCCTGGGCCGGCTGGACTGGACCGTCAAATATGAGCCGGGCTACTGGCCCTTCAACCTGTCGGTCAAACCAAAGGGCCAGACGGAGGAACAATTTTTGAAGACGCTGTCGTATTTCGACGCCGCCAATTTTACCGCGGATATCCAATGTCCGGTGTACGCCGAGTTTGGCCTGATGGATTCGGTCACCGCGCCGGGAAATCAAATCTGTGCCGTGGCCCACATTCGCCACGGCCAACTGCTGCTGGTCTGCTCTCCCTGGGCGATGCACGGCGGCGGTTCGCGCGATGCCGCGCTGGCGGAAGACGCCTACTCCCGCTTCCGCAAGGGGGCCACGCCCTACTTCAAGCCGACCAAACCTTAGCCGGTTTCAAGGCTTCCATGCGCGGGGATCGCCGGCCAGGCCGATTTTTTCGAAGGGAATGGGTTGGAAACCCAGTTTCAGGGCCGGAGAATGGGGCTGCAAATGATAGTCATCCTTGGCGGCGCTCTTGAAGAGTGGATCGGCGATGACCGAGTTCTGGTCCATGCCTCCCGTCTGCCACTTTTCCCAAGTGCCCAGCGGTGTTAATTCGGCTTCTCGGAAATAGGGCAGACCCTGGACATGCCAGATAAGATTGTTGTCGGATTCGGCCAGCACTTGCGGCCGCCAACGCCCGGTGTGCTTGAACAGGCCGGCCTTCGGGTCTTTGAATGAAATGATGTTTTTGACGAAACGATTGTTGATGCCGAAATCATCCTTCACTTGGTAGCGCAATTGGTCGGTGGTGCCTTGTACAAAAATATTGTTCTCGATCACGTTGCCCCGGCCGCCGTTGATGCAAACGCCGCCCAGCTCATTGCGGGCCACGAGATTTCCCATGACCGTGACGCCGCTGGCATAATCGTCGAGGAGAATCCCGCAGGCCGAAGCGGGCGAATACAATTTGCCATCGGCCCCGGTTTTCAAACCCACCACGTCCAGGATCCGATTGAACTGGATCACATTGCCGGTTTCCTTTTTGTGGCGGCCCAGGACTTCCACCGCGCCGGACTCGCTCGTTTCCTCATTGGTAAAAAGCAGGTCGTTGTACTCCACGACATTTTCGTGGGAATAAATCTTGTCGTCGAAACTCCGGAGTGACACCGCAAAGCGCGGCATGTGCTCGATGCGGTTGTGGGCCACGCGGGTGCGGCTGGCGGTCAGGCAATACACCCCGGCGACATGTTTGTAAATCTGTCCGCCGTGATGAATCCAATTACCCACGATCGAGTTGTCATGGGGTTGTGACGCCGCGTTGCCGAAGAGCAGCACGCCACCCTGGCCGGCGTAGGCCACCTCGTTGCCGCTGAACTCATTTTGCGAACTTTTGTTTTCCAGCCGCGCCGCGTAGCCGCCAATATTGATGAAGCGATTCCCCAAAATGAGGCAACTGCGCGCCCCGGACAGCCAGATGGCCGCGTCATTGGGCGCCAGGACGCTGACGTTGCGCGAATAGGTTGTGTCGCTGAATTCGAATCCCTGGATTGTGACCCGGTCCACCCATTGGTTTTTGGCCGGATCACCCCGCAGATCAAAGAGCCGGTCCAGTGCCGGCGCGACGACCCCGCGGGTCTGAAAATCCGGCGACTTGGGCCAGTAATAGACCGTGAAATTGGTGCGACTCAAATACCATTCGCCCGGTGAATCCAATTCCTCGATGACGTTGCTGACATAATACCGGTTGCCGGCGCGCAACTCTTCCGAGGCGTTGCTGTTCTCTTCCACGTAGGCTATGCGGTTGTTCACCTCGTTGGTTTTGAGGAACAAGATGGAGTTCGCCCAGCCCGCGCCCGGGAAAATGTGAATCTCCGGCTCCGGCGAGCGCGGATAGACTTTGAGATCGCCCGCCCGGTATTGAAAATGGTTTTTGAAAGCGGGGGTGCCGGTGTCGGGCACGCCCATTTCTTTGGCCAGCGCGGAAGTAAACGATTCCGCCTGCACAATGATCATGTTTTTTCCCGCTGCGGGCCGTGGGCTGCCGGAGGGATTCCAGTTCAAATCATCGGACAACAGGAACGCGTCCAGGCTCAACGCGCCGCCCTTGTCATTCGTCCAGCGGGTGAAGTGTTCGCCCTTGGTGAGCTTGACCGTGGCCGCGCGGGTCCAACGAAATGTCGCGCCGGTGTAAGCCAGATTGTCCAGCCAGACCGGCGCGCCGCCATCCACGCGCAGGGAGGTGCGGCCAGTCATGTTGGTGTGGCCCGCGTATAAGACCCAGAGGGCGTACTCCACCGGCGTTTCCGGCTCCAGTTGATTGCCGATGACCGGTCGGGGTGCGTCGGCGCTGGCGGGAACCGCGATTTTCCATTCGAGCCAGTCGCCGGCCGCATGCGTTTTGGTGATCGCTGCGCCAAAGGCCCCGGCTTTGGGGCCGGTGTAGATGGTGTACGACCAGCCGCCCTTCAACGGTTCTTTGGGATCCACGTTCGGATACCGGGCGAGCGTTTGCAGTTCATCGCCGACGCGCAGTTGGCGAAAATTCCAGCGGTTGGTGCGCATTTCCGGAATCAAAGCCGACCAAATATTGGCATCGCCTTTGCGCCAGCCCGTAATGGGTCGCCCGCCGCTCAAGACGGGACGCTCGCCGGGATAAGCGAGGATGCGCGTCCCGGAATCGGCGGGCGTCAGGAACACCGGCGCGCGCAGGTGGTAGGTTCCCTGGCGCACAAAAATCGTCCGTTCCTCCTTCTCGGCCCGCACCGCGACCAGCGCGCGCGGCACCGTGGCAAAAGGCCCGTCGGTTTTTCCGGCGTTCGGTTCGACCAACCGTCCGGTCCAGGCGTCGTTGCCCGCGGTTGAAACGAAGTACCGGCCTGGGCCGGACTTGGCGTCGCCGTCCTTCTCCTTGTTTTGCGCCAGGCCGGTGAAGGCGGCGAGGAGGATCAGCCACCCCATACTGCACGTGGTCAGACGTATCATTTTCATAATGCGATGCTCCAAAAAACTTTGATGAGGTTTACAATCGGCGCAGGAGCTTCCGGGCACGGCGCACCCAGACCTTTTCCCGTTTGCGTTGAAAGGCCGGGGTGTGAACGTCGTCCGCCAACACTTCCTTCATCTCCGTGCGGGCGAGTTCGACCTGGTTTCCGGCGAGATAAAGTTCGGCCAATTGCACCCGCGCGCGGGCGTAAGCGTGATGTTCCAAAAACTGCCGCCAAGTCGCCATCGCGGTGTCCGGCTCACCCAAAGCCATCTGGGTTTCCGCCAGCGCCATCAGGGAATGGCCGTAATCGTGTTTCGGATTTTCCGCGCAAACCCTCTCGAGCAAAGGCCGCGCCTCGGCCAGCTTCTGTTGGCGCAGCAGGCATTGGCCCAGGTGCGCGCGGGTGTCGATGTCCTCCGCGTCCCGTTCCAGCGAGGCGCGATAGCAGGCTTCGGCTTTGGCCAGCTTGCCTTGCTGAAAATAAACGTCGCCGAGTTGCAGATGGTGATGCGCTTTGTCGAGGTGATGAATCTGCGCTTCCAGTTCCTTGATCCGTTTGCGGTCATGCGCGCCGGGCAGTTCGAATCCGCGCGTGGCCGAGGGAGCGGCGCGATAGACGAGAAAATAGTAGAACAGGGCGCTGACACCGAAACCAAAGAAAATGAACACCGCCCAAATCCATTCCTCGCGGCGCACGGCGTCCACGATCATCCAGATCTGAAACGCAATGAACAACCAGGACACCGGATTCTTGATCCAGTATTCGTAGTTCTCGAAGTCGGAGACAATGTTTCCAAACATGCGCGAGACCTTAAGCCCAGTGGTTCACTTCAGCGTGGGTATCCATGGTGCTGAACTCAGCCGCCCGCGGCCGAAGGTGGGTCGCGAGCAGCGGCACCTCCGGGTTTTTGAAATCAATGTTCGCCAGTGCCAGGTAATGCTTGAACACATCCGTGTTTTGAATGAAACCGCGGAAGCGCTCCGCGCCGGGACCGAGTGCCAACAGTGGCACATAATCAGACGTGTGGGCATTGCTCGTCCAGCCGATGCCGAGATGGTTGCCCAGCAATTGACCCAATTGCGCGACCACGGAATTCATCACGCCATAGAGACACAATCCTTGCCTCTCGAAAAACGGACGGAAGAAATTCGCCTGCCCCGGCGACATCTCGTAGCCGGTGGCTTCGAGCACGATCTCTTTGATTTCGTCGGCGGATTTGACTTCCGGGAAGTCCCCCGGTTTTTCGGTCGCGCCGAAGCGCCTGAGAATTTCCGCGAACGATCGCTTGACGGTTTTCAGATTGGCGAACAACGGCGAACTGAGGCCGTAGTCCTTGCCGGTGCCATTCAGACCGGGGTTGCCGTTGCCGTGATCCGTTGTGATCACCACCAAGGTGTCGGGATGTTGCTTCTGGAATTCCACGCAGACATCCAGGGCTTCATCAAAAGCGATTTGATCATGGAATGCCGCCGCCGCGTCGCAGGTGTGGCACGCGTGATCGACCCGTCCGCCCTCCACCTGCATGATGAAATGCGATTCGTTTTGTAATTTGTCCAGCGCCCGCCGGGTCATGGTCGCCAGGGTGGGCACCGTCGCTTTTGCCTTTTCATCGGAAGCCTGATCGAGCGTGAACGGCAGATGGCTCGCGGCAAAGATTCCCAGCCACGGTTTGTCCAGTGGCGCGTCTTTCAGTTCGGCGGCCGTTTCCAACACGGCGTAACCCTGGGCCGGGTACTCCGCGCGCAAATCGCGTTTGTCCTTGCGTAATTTGGGATCAAAGAATTTCCGGCCCCCGCCGAGCAGCACCTCGATCTTGCGCTCCAGGTATTGCTCCGCGATGGCCTCGGCCGCCTCGCGTTTCAGGCCGCTGGCGGCAAACCCGGCGGGCGTGGCGTGGGTGATTTCGGTCGTGGTCACGAGCGCGCGCTTCCAGCCGGTTTCGCCGAACAGCTCATAAAGCGTCTTCAGCACCCGCCCGTCGGGCAGCACGTTGACCGTGCCGTTGACGATGCGCGAACCGCTGCCCCACGCGCAGGATGATGCGGAGGAATCGGTGACCAAAGAATTGAGCGAGCGCACATTCATCGTGGCGGCCACGGTGCCGGGGTGGTTGTAAAGCTGCATCCACGTCAGGCCGCGTGCGCGCAGCAGGTGCGACAAATGATCGGCGCAGGACAAAGTGCCGCTGCTCATCCCGTCGGCGACTAGATGGATGATGTGCCTCGGCTTTTGGCCCGGCTGCGCCACGCCCGGCTCGGCAGGGAGGACGATGTGAGGGACGGCGAGCGCGGAGGTAGCCAGCAAACCGGACCGGGTAAAGAAACGGCGGCGCGTGATCGGCATGGGGTAAAATTAGGACGGCAAGAATGAATTGCAACGAAACAATTTGACGAAACAATTTGAGGCGGCGTCCCGGACATAAGAAGCTTTAGGAGCCCGTCCAGTAACTTCTGTCCTTGTAGGAGACGAGGTGACGAGTCTCAAATCTTCTGACCTTTTGAACGATAAGTTAGAGACTCCTCACGTCGTCTCCTACTCATTCAACCGGCGGGTCAGCCCAAGCCCACTCTCCAGGCACCGCGCCACGCCATTAAGATTGATACTTCGGCGGGGCTGCTTCATTTTTGGGCCATGCGAATCGTCACCACGACGGCCGCCATGCAGCGCCTGGCCCGGCGCTGGCAGGGGCAGGGGAAGCGGATTGGTTTTGTGCCGACGATGGGCTATTTGCACGAAGGCCACCTGAGTCTCGTGCGCCGCGCCCGCAGATCGGTTGGCCCGCAGGGTGTGGTGGTGGTGAGCCTCTATGTGAACCCCACGCAATTTGGCCTGCGCGAAGATTTGTCCACCTACCCCCGCGACCTGGCGCGAGACCAGAAACTCTGTCGGGCCGCTGGTGTGGATGTGGTGTTTGTTCCGTCGGACGCACAAATGTATCCCGGACGCACGACGGGTGAGTACAGCACCTATGTGGTCGAGGAACAGCTTTCGCAAACGATGGAAGGCGCGGCGCGGCCCACGCATTTTCGCGGCGTGACGACCATCGTGGCCAAGCT
>JAYUBJ010000555.1:0-3932 GCA_043740915.1 Verrucomicrobiota bacterium | reverse complement strand
GATGGGGAAACATTCAACAACCAACATCGAACGTCCAACATCCAGTTCCAGGACGCGAAGGCCTCGCCATTGGATGTTCGGTGTTGGGCGTTGGATGTTGGTTGTTTCCAAATCCTCCGCCCGTAACGAAGGTTCAAACGTGCGGCGGCTCTTCACCGCGTTCGGCGAACCACGCACGAAGAAACACCAAATCGCCCGCGTCCTTCTCGCGGTGCGTGACGACCTTCATCCGCCAGAGCAGTCGAGGCGAGGCAAAAGGAATCGGCACGCCGCCCAATTCCCGCACGACCACATCTTTGGCAGCTTCTTCGTAGTCAATCCCACCTGCCGAGCGCATCAAGTCCACGAGGATTTCATCACCCACGCGGATGACGTTGTGCAGTTGAAGCTCACCCGGCTGGAGTTCACGCACCGCGTTATCGGGCAGGGTGGAAAGCGCAGAAAAAACTTTCGCCTCGTTTTCGAGATCGGCAGCGACGATTAAGTCAATATCTGCCGTGAAGCGAGGATAACCTGCCGCAATCATCGCAAACCCGCCCACGACTACATACTGTGTGCCGCGCCGATTCAACTCGCGGCAAAGCGCCACGACATCGGCCTCGACTGGCGGACGGCACTCTAGGTTTTCGTCATCCCGCTTCTCACCAGCATTTTGATCATCCATGCGTCCGCCTCCTCGTGTGTTTTGAAGCGATAAACTCCCTTCGCCAGCCAGCGAAGTTTGAATGCCCTGTGGAATTCCAGCCCCGAGGCCTGTATTTGCATCCCAGCTTTCAAGCCGTCTGGCGTCTGCGTGCGTTTGCCGACAAAGCGGTCGATTTTTTCTTCGACGTTGATGAACGGTTGTTTCACGACGCCATCAGGATAAGCTTTTGCCTCCGGCAAAGCAAGCGGACTACCGCAACACCCACCCATGAAATGAGCGCGCTGTGCAGGTCGATGATGGGTTCGTCCATGCGGGCGAAGCTAACAATCCGTCCTCCGGCTCATCACCGCCTTGCTCGTCGAGATCAGCGACCAATGGGAAACCGGAAAAATCTACCTCAACATGAAATCACTGACCCAGCCCTCGATCTAATGTTTAAAACTTTTACAGAAAAGAATTGGCGCCGCCGATCACCATGTCTCAGACAGGCTCTTAGTGACCAAAAATCATCAAGGCCACAGTGTTGAGGAAAAGAATAGCACATGTCAGACATGCTAAGCGGAGGCTAAGCCGATATCTCCTGACTTGCTTACGTCGGTAAAGAAGCCAGCTTGGAATGACCACCAAGAGCAATGTCACAATCCCTAGTGCGAGTGCTGCGAGCAGGAAGACAGCACCCCCGAACTCCACCTCATGAATGAACATCGGCACTGAACAAGCACCCAGTCCAACCGCTCCGAGAACGCTGAGAACGGAGAGGACGAACACAACCCATGACCATGCGCTTCTTTCTTCCGCTGGTTTTGTTGATGTTTGCGTGATGTCGTTCATAATTATTTATGTTTGTGTTCCTACGCACCATTCTACCAAACCGTATGCGAACGCTGAAATTGATCGCACATTACCTGCGATTGATTTTATCGATACACAATCAATGCCGCTTAAGTAGACCACTTGTTTTGCAAACAATCCAGTTTCACGGCTTGAATTTGCTGCGGTAAAATTTCTTGTCGAGCGGAATTCGTCTTTCGCCCTTCGCCGCCCGATTTTCTTCCAGCATCCATTCATTCCGACCATCGGGAAAACAATGGCAGTGGGCGGCAAAGAAGCCGCCGCGATATTGCCAGAACCACGGCCAGATGCGTTCGCGGTCGGTCTGTGGCAGGGCCAGACCGTCCAGCGCGGCGCGCGGGAAGAATTGAAAAGCACCTTCACTGATCGTCGGCGGCAGTGCAGACAGTTTCGGTTTGATCTCGAACAAAAACATCAGCCAATGCGCCTGTCCCTCGTAACCGTGCTCGCTGATGATGCCGGTGAGATGCAAGTCGGACGGCTTGAGCGCAAGACCGATCTCTTCCCGCGCCTCTCGGCAGGCGCAGGCGTACGGCGATTCGCCCAAGTCCGTTTTCAACTTGCCGCCGCAGGGACTCCACAGTCCGGGGTTCGGTTCCTGCGCCCGGTGCAGCAGCAGCACTTCATCCGCGGCGTTGAAACCGTAGAGCAACGTCGCGATTTTGTAGGGAAGGGCCATTCGCCCTGAGTGAAACAGGGAACGGCCTGCCGGGCAAGCGGCGGGACGGCAGGTGAACGGACGGCTCCTTACGAAAACCGCAGGTGACCGCGCCAGTCGCGAGGGTGGAACGGGCAACTTGCCCGTTCCGCGCGGCAACTTGCCGCGCGGAAGGAGGACGACGATGCCTCGCGAAGGAGCGCCTGTCCTGGGCATTGACTCCGCCATTCCGTCGGGCTGGTAGCCCGACGGCACGGGCTGGTAGCCCATGCCACCCAGCGCAACTATCGCTGCCGGCTAAATTTCCGCTTGCTTCCCGGCGTCCAAGGCGGAGAAATCACGTTTATGAAACAACGCATTCTCTGCCTGCTCGCGCTCGGCTGTTCGCTCGCACTGCTGTCCGCCGCCGAACCGGCGAGGAAACCGACCATCGTCCTCATCAGCGGCGAGTTTGAATACAAATCGGCGGAGACGCTGCCCGCCTTCAAAAAATTCCTCGAGGCGAACTACCCGGTCAACTGCATTTACCTCTCACGCAAAGGCGACACCAGCGTCAATGACATCCCCGGCCTCGAAGCCCTGGCGAAGGCCGATCTTGCGGTCATTTTCATCCGGCGCATGACGCTGCCGGAGGAACAGCTCAACTGGTTCAAGCAATATCTCGACGCGGGCAAGCCGGTCGTCGGTATCCGCACCGCGAGCCACGCGTTTGAAAACTGGAAGGAGTGGGACCACGACGTTCTTGGCGGCAATTATCACCGGCACTACGGCCATGATTTACTTCCGGTGGTCCGCCCGGTGCCCGAAGCTGCGCGCCATCCGATCCTGCATGGCCTGCCGGCGCAGTTCGTGGCCAATGGCGGGCTTTACAAGAACGCCCCATTGCCGGAGGGCTCCACGCCGCTGCTGCTCGGAACCATTCCCGACCAACCCGTCGAGCCAGTCGCGTGGACGCACAGCTACAAAGGGGCGCGGATTTTTTACACGTCGCTCGGCCACCCGAAGGATTTCGAAACCGAGCCGTTCAAACAACTGGTCGTGAACGCGATTTACTGGGGGCTTAACCAACCAGTGCCGGTCGCGGCCCCGTCGGCGGCGACCCAAGATGCCGTGAATAAACGCATCGAAGTGGAGGAATTTGAAAAACGATGGCGGGACAAAATGAATGTGGTGCTCGATGTGCGTTCGGAGGACGAGTTCGCCGACGGCCATATACCCGGTGCGATCAACATCGACGTTAACTCGTCCGACTTTGCAATGAAAGTCGCCGCGTTGGACAAGAGCAAAACCTATCTCGTGCATTGCGCCGCCGGGGTGCGGAGCGCCAAGGCCTGCGGCAAGCTGGCACCGTTGGGATTCACCTCGCTTTACGATCTCGCGCCCGGCTTCAACGGCTGGAAAAAAGCGGGAAAGCCGACGGAGAAATAGTCGCGGCAGAGGCCCGTCGGCATTCTTCTGTTTCCTGGACGCACCGCCCCGTTGCGGGTCGCAGCCCGCGCCCGGAGCGCGAGTTGTCTCAACTCGCAGCGCGTGACGGAAGGGAGGCGGCTTGGGTAAATTTCAAAGTTGTTAGATTGGCGAGGCGCTGCGTTTTGGGGCAACCTGCGCTCCGTAAGAAAGGAGCGCCTCGGCGGGGTGCAGTTGCGTAGCAAAACCAACCCGCTACGAGTCCGCGCATAAATAGGACTACATTAGCGGTTTAAAAAAACGGTGCCAGCAGGCCTTGGATTTTTGCGGGATGTCTTTGCAGGTCGGTAAAGGTGGTGACTTAGGTCG
>JAYUBJ010000554.1:0-3935 GCA_043740915.1 Verrucomicrobiota bacterium | reverse complement strand
TCGTGCTCAACGCCCTGAACAAGGGCCTTCTCTTCGAGGGCGAACGCGAACCAGCCAGTGAGGCCAGGCGTGGCCGGCGATGGCCCGTGCATACCAGCCCGGCGGCAACCATTGGACTCTTCCTCGGCTTGATGGTCATGGGGATTTCCTTTTTCATAACCCTGCCGGTGCAGCCCATGGCCACCGTGCCGGAATGGATGGAGGTGTTGGGCATGGTGGCGGCGGGCCTCAGCGTGGCGCACTTGTTGGCGGGTTGCGCGCTGAGCGGGCTGGGCCGGCAGGTGTATGGCCCGTCGCTGCGGCTTGACCATGTTCTCCCCTATCTCCAGGTGGACACGCGGGACGCCTTCATGGGGGGGCGAATGGTCGAGGCCTGCGTCGCGCTCCAGGCGCTAGGCGCTCCCTTCGTGGTGGCCATTGCGGCGGGATTGTGGGATTGGCCGTCCGCCATGCTGGCCGCGTGGATCACACTGTTGCTGCTCGCTTCGCCCTTCGGCAACACACCCGCGCACCTCCTGCTGCACGCCATGTTTCGGAAGGAATATGAGCTCCCGAAATGCGCCGGACGATTCCTGCACACGAAGATGGTCGCGCAACTCTTCAACTTTCGTGAGCAATTAAAGGAGGAGAAATACTTTTTGGTCTATAGCACCTATGCGATCCTGTGGCTGGGACTGCTCTATCGTTTCAGCGCCCGGCTGTTCGAGACGCAGGGCAATGCCGTGGCCAGACTGCTCACGAGCCGGACCGCGTCCGCCGACCGCCAGACGCAGTTGATTATCTTGGGCCTGCTCGCCCTCGTGGTCGCGGCGCCACTCGTTTATGGCCTGTGGCTGTTGCTGCGCGGCGGCTACCGGCTGCTGGCTCCCCGGCTGTTCAATACCGAATCCGCGCTGCATCGCGCCAGCGAAACCGACCGGCCGGCCCCGGCGGAAATCGCCCGCTTCCTGCAAAGCACCCTGCTCTTTTCCCAACTCCCGCCCGCCGAATTGCCCAAGATCGCGGCCGCGATGAAATTCATCCGGGCCGCACCGGGAACGTTCATCGTGCGCGAGCAGGACCTGGGCAGCCTCCTCTTTGTGGTGTACCAGGGCGCGGTGGAAGTGCTCAAGGAAACCGAGGCGGGCCACCAGCAGCACGTCGCCAACCTGGGCGCCGGCGATGTGTTCGGGGAAATCGCCGTGCTCGATGCCGTGCCGCGCACGAGTTCCGTCCGCAGCACGGCGGACACGACGTTGTTGGCGCTGACCAAGGAGGACTTTGATCGGTTGCTCCTCTCCACGCTCGGTGCCAAAGGCGTGCGCGACGCGGTGCAGGTCTGCGCGTTTCTCAAGCGCAACCCGCTGTTCGCCGAGTGGCACCCGCAGCCACTCTTCAAGCTCTCCAGCTCGTTCGCGTTTCAGCAATACCAACCCGGCGAGATCGTCATCCACGAGGACAAGGCCAATGACGCGTTCTTCCTGGTACACGAGGGGCAATTCGAGGTCCGCAAAAAAGGCCAGGCCTGCGCGACGCTCGGCCCGGGTGATTTCTGCGGCGAAATCAGCCTGCTCCGTAATCAACCGGCATCGGCGGAAGTCTCCGCGGTGAAAGCCGGCCGCTGCCTGCGCCTCGGTAAGAGCGACTTTTTGAAACTCATCAGCGAGGATTTCCTCACGGGCCTCGCCATTGAAAGCACGCTCGACCGTCGCACCGCCCTGGGAGGTGCCCGATGAGCGTCTTCTTTAAACTCCTCCCCGCCGCCGCTGTCGGCATCGTCGTCCTGGCGAACTCCGGCGAATTGAAGAAGACCCTCAACGTCGTCAGCGTCGTCCAAGTCGCCGTCACGGCGGGGACGGAGATGCAGGGAATCGCCGATGCGGTCTCCATCGAATACAGCACGGACGAAAAGCTGCCGCTCGAGGACTTCGGCAAATTCCTTCGCGAAAACATGCGCGACAAAAACAGCCGGAACAAACGCGAATTTGACAAGGACATGTGGGGCACGCCCTACCGCCTCGCAGTCAAGGGCGACGGCTTCGAGATCCAGTCCGCCGGCCCGGACAAGGAGTGGAACACCGAGGATGATTTGAGATGCTTCCGTTCACTCAAAGAACTTGGCGGTCCGGGCGCGCCCGCCGCTCCCGTGGCGAAAACCAAAACCGCGAAAGCCTCCACGATCACCACCAACGCACCCGCTCCCGCCCGGGCCATCGCTGCCGTGAACACGGCGGCCGCGGACGAAGCCAAACAGAAAGCCTTCGAGGCCCAGATGAAGCGCGCCGAACAGGGTTCGTCGTACGCGCAGTATGAACTGGCCGTGCGCTACCTCACCGGCAACGGCGTGGAAAAGGATGAGAGCGCCGGCCGCAGTTGGCTGGAAGAAGCGGCCCGGAACGGCAGCTCCGACGCGGTCCGCAAACTCCAGTCCCTCGACGCCGCGAAAAAGTGAGGTGCCCGCGGCGGCAACCTCGGCGCGCATCGGGCGCCCGGATCACGAATGATTCTTCGGGTTGGCCAATGGGTGCCGCCCAGTTTTGTGCAGCCCCAACGGGGTTGTGGCAAATCCGGGGCACATTCTCGATTTGACAAACTATTTGAAGAGTCCATCCAGCTTTGCGATCAGCTGAGCCCCACGACAATTCTCAAAGCCCAATGATATCCATTCCACTTTTGAGCCAATCGCGATCGTGAATGCCGACGAGTTAAAAGAGTTTGTTGGAGCCGAGTAACCGAGCGCCATTGTAGATCACGGCATCCGGATGACGTTGCAGCAGACGACGCGCTTCTCGAGCAGCTATGCTTCAGACGATGATGAAAACCACGCCGAGGCCTCCCGCTTCATGGATGGCACCGCCTCGATCACGGCGGTGGAGCTTCAACACGAGTTGCCGAACTGGACGGACGAACAGCCGGACTTCCCTGACATGGTTCGGTGCTTTTTGCAATAGGGTTGGCTCCTGGGAAAGCCCTGGCGAGGGCGGGTGTTTAGACCATTGAATCCGCCACCACAATTCATCCGAACGGGTCACAAGTCAAATGGCGGTGAGGTTTTTGGTTTGCTCGATGTTTGGAGTGTGTGCTTTCCCTTCGCTCCCGCGGAGGGGGTGAGGGCCAGGGTGATCAGTCGGAGCGCCACTTTCGTGCAGACGCGGTTAAAGCGCGGGACGGTCTGAAAATCCGATGCTGGGTGGAACAGGTCACTGCCTGTTCCGGCGGGCTACCAGCCGGCCGGACTCTTCGGCGGCAAGTTGCCGCCGAAAACGGGCAGGTAGCCCGTGCCACCACGTTTTTTGGACCGGCATTGTGCAATATCCGGGCTGGGCCTTGATGCAAACGGGGTGATCCTCGACCGAGCTTACAAGCTGGGAAATTATCCTGGAAATAAGATTGACTTCTCCGGACCCGCCCCTAGCGTCGCCGCAGGGAACGGGAGCTAAGACACGGTACGGTAAACTTGGGTGGTGTTAGAAATAACATGGGGGTCAAGGTATGAAGCACGTATCTTTCTTCGGGGAAAATTCCATGGTTCGGCAATTTCAATTCTCACACGCCTGGATTGTGATTGTCGCCGGGTGTCTGAGTTGGGCGGGGGCAGGAGAAGTGACCGCGCAGACCCAGGTGGCGGCCGTGGTCCGGCATGCGCCCAACCTGAATGGCAACGGCCTGATCGATGGCTCGCTACAGCAACTCTCGGGCGAAGCCGTCACGCTCAACGGTGGATTTACGCTCACGGGCGACTTGCTCCTGCCCGGCACCCCCACATTGCGAGTGAATGGCAACCCATCCTTCGCCGGCACGATTGTAGGCACCGGCAGCACCTCGCCGAGCGGCTATCAAATCACGCTCAACGGCAATGTCGCACTGCATTATCTGCGCACGCGCATCAACCCGGTTTCTTTGCCGACCGTGGCCGCTCCGCCGTCACCCACCGGTACGCGGAATGTTACTCTCAA
>JAYUBJ010000553.1:0-3938 GCA_043740915.1 Verrucomicrobiota bacterium | reverse complement strand
GAGTTAAAGATGCAATTGAAACGCCTGGCGGATGGACGATTCAAACGTAGGACAGGCGTCGCGCCTGTCTCCATCTTCCAGATTCCGGGCCACCGATTGGGGCGGTTTGTGGTGGGAGAAAGCGGTTCACAAAAGCGGTGTCCCGCCGAGTTAGAGACAGGCGCGACGCCTGTCCTACGGCAGCGTTTCGCTCAGCGCCCAGTTGCGCTTTAAGGTGCCGCACGTTTCTTAGCTCGTTCCACCGGCTCGGCTTTCAGCGGGAGCGTGGCCAGACGCTCGTACAAGGCGCGAGCCTCCTTGGTTTGCTTCGCGCGATAGAGCGCATCGGCTTGCTGCAACACCACCGTCGCGGTTTCAATCCAATCAATTTTGCGCGCGGCAGCTCGAGCCCGCGCGATCTCCTCCGCGTTGAACGCCGTGCCCGTCGTGCCCGACGCCATCAAATTCGTTTTATCCTGGCGATGCGGGAGGCTGAACGCGTGGCCCAGTTCGTGCGAACTGACGCGGGGCAACGGTTCATCAATCCCGCCGGCTACTTCATGCAGCGACGCCGTGTCCTTCACAAAAATCGCTTCGGTAAAATGCACGCCGTTGGGCCCCATTTGCTTGAGGTAATAGAGGTTGAACAACCGTTCGCCTTGCGTGGCCGCCGGCCTTAATTCCAGAACCCATTCCAGGGTGCCCTGCTTTGACGGTTCGCCGTAAAGCTCCTGTTTGTCCGCCTCTTCCCGCACCAGCGACTCGCGGTAAAAATGCACGCCGGCTTGAGCCCAGACCCCATTCATCTTGCCGAGGATGCGCGTCATGTCCTTTTCCGTGAGCGTCGTGGCCAGCTTGGGCGCGTCCTTCGCGGACAGCAAATGGAAGCGCAACGGGACGATCAAAAAATCGTCGAACTTGAAGGCGCTCGTGGCCGCTTCCGGCGGCGAGGCAGCATGGCCCAGCAACAGGACACCGATCAGAGCGATGAGGTAAAATCCAAACCGGTGTGATTTCATGGGGTAAGGCTGGGAACTATTGAAGGTGTGGGTGCTGTTTAATGATCGCGCCCGGAGGGGATTTGCGGCGGCACCGGGGTGGCGGCGAAATTCTGCTCCTTCTTGCGCAGCGCAATGACGATGGCCACACAGGCAATCCACGTTGGCAGCATGTCGGAGACCGGAAGAAATTCGACCACGAAGGTCGGCAGCAGCAGCATGTGAAAACCGAGCAGGCGGATGGTGATGATCATCGCCAGGATGTCCACAATCTGGTCAACGCCAAACCAGCCGAGCGGCCCCATGAGCCATTGGATGCCATCCGCCATGATCGCCACGGTCAACGCCAGCCAGATGCGGCGGCGCGTGAGCAGCGGCACGCCGAAGAAATTTGTCAGTGCGGCCGGCAGTTTCATTTTAGAAAAGGGTTACGAGAAATTACCTGCGTGGAACCAGGCCGTTGAACCACGAATGGACACGAATGGACACGAATTAATTGCGAGCCAGGCTGAGTTCCGGACCAGGGGATGCGCCGGATCCGTCTCGAATTCGCGCTGGTGGCTGGAGTCCTTGAAATATTGGCGGAACGAATAGGCCGCCATGCTGAGCAGCAGGCGCGCTTGGCTGGCCCGCTTGAAGGCTTCGCCAGCTCCAGCGGGATGGGAGAAAGTAAGCAGGCCCATTCCGGCGAACGCCAGGCCGGAGTTGGCAGAAAGCCTCAAAAAGTGACGGCGCGAAATGAGATTCATAGCCTGCCGGCAACCTAGGCCAAACCGCAGCGAAGAGAAACCAAATTATACCGGAAACGTAGGGCGGGCATCCTGCCCGCCCCGCGGCGGCACAGCGGACAATGCTTACCGCTTGGGTTGGCGCGCGACTGGGACGGGCAAGATGCCCGCCCTACGTTGCTCGGGTCCGGGGTTCAATGGCGCAGCACGGTGAACGGCGCGTCAAACCACAGGCCGTTGAAATCAAACTGAATGCCGGGCGGATCGAATTCGCCGCGCATCCAGACGAGTTCATTGCGGCTATGCACCAGGCCGCAGAATTCCTCGAACATCTCGTGATCCAGGGCGAGGATTTGATAGCGGTTCGACCGCAACTCCACCTTGGCCATCGCCTGCAGGAGGTGCTGCGCTTCCGCGAGCGAGCGTTTCACAATCCAGATTTCCGCGTCGGGCACTTTCACGGCGAGCTTGTGGAGTTTCTGGACGCCGCAGTCGCCGCATTCCACCCAGAGCTTGGGGTGCAATTCATAATCCAACTGCACGAGATCGGGCACAAACGGAATGCTGTCTTGGTGCAGGTTCGCCTCGATCTGCAACCGCTCGCGAAAAAAAATCAGAAACCCCAGCAGCTTCAGCGCAACGTGCGCGACGGTTTCCGGCTCCTGCCGGCCGATGATGACTTTGGGCGGGAGCGCGCGGCGTTTGTCCTGGCTCTCGAGGTGGAAGCTGAATTTCGCGCTCATGGCTCCACCACGACGGGCGTGCCGATGCTGACCAGACGGAGCAAAAATTCCGCGTCCCAGTTCGCGAGGCGGAAACAACCGTGCGATTCCGTGCGTCCCACCTCTTCCGGCCGGGGCGTGCCGTGAATGCCATAGCCCGGCCGTTCGAGGCCGATCCACGCCGTGCCGACGGGGTTGTTGGGGCCGGGCGGCAGAAGAAGCTTGCGCTGCAATTGCCGCGCCTCCGCTGATTCGGGAAACACCTCCGGGTTGAACGTGTAATTAGGATTGGGCGCGATGACCTCGACATGCAATTCTCCGACCGGCCGTTTCTCGACCCGCTTCGCAATGCTGCAGGGGAAATGCGCCAGCAGATTGGTGTTGGCGTCGAAGACTTCGAGCGTCTTGTCCTGGAGATGGATTTTGATGAACGCGGCCTTCGCGCGCGCGACGGGACTGGCGATTCGGGGAATCCGCACCGTGGTGCCAGCCACGACCCTGGTCCAGTCCACGCCGGGATTCAACCGGCGGATGAAATTCGGATGCGCGCGCGCCTTCTCCGCGACCAGTTCCAGGATGGTTTCGTAATCAAGGGCGGTCTGCTGGGATTTGCCCAGCCACGTGGCGCTCAATGGCTGCAGCCGCGCCAGATCGTTCGTGGTGATGGTGTAGCTCGCATACGCCGGCGACGTGAATGAGATTCGTGCCTTGGTATCGCCATCCAGATCGCCGGTGACCGGCAGATGTTCGCGCCGTTGGAACGCGCGCACGGCGGCGCGGGTTTGCGGGCCGGCCACCCCGTCAATCGAGCCGGAGGAAATGCCCTGCCGGGCGAGCGCCAGTTGCGCTTCCAACATATTTTGCGCGCGCCGGTCGGCCGAGAGGATTTCAGTTTTCGGCACATTGGTTTTCGGAACCACGCTCGCCGACGGCGCGTTGGTAACCAGCGGAACCGGCGGCGCGGGGCGGTTGGTCGGTGGTGAAATTGGTGAAGGCCTTGGTGGGTTGGGGGGCGTTGGCTGGGGGGGAGAGTCGCCGGTATGCCAGAGGACCCAACCGAGAAGTCCCACGCCCAGCACCGCCCAAACCCAATAGACTCCGCCGCCGCCCCGCCTGGGCGACACGGGCAATTTGAATTTGGTGTACTGCTGCACGGCAGGATATAGCCACAGCCCGGCGCCTTTGCCCAAGTGTTAAGTGCGTGCGAGCTGGCTTGAGCTAAATGCCACCGAGGTGGGATATGGACGAGCCATCTGTTTGTCGTGGGCTGAAAAATAAAATAGCAAAAAGGGGTCCCGGCTATTTTAGAATATGAGAAAAGGGTCCGTTCTGAATGGCGGTTAGATAAGGCCTAATATTTTTTGCCCAGGCGTTTGCGTCGGGGCGGATTTTTCACGGTTTCGAACAAGACGCGCCGGCTCAAGCGCTGCCTTTCTTTGAGCGTCGCCTGGATTCGGCGCCAGTTCTGGATGGCGGCGTGCCACAACCATTCATATTGTTCCTTGGACAAG
>JAYUBJ010000552.1:0-3966 GCA_043740915.1 Verrucomicrobiota bacterium | reverse complement strand
AATTGACCAACGCCCAACTCGATGCGCTGACCAAGGCCGCGTTTACCATCACGCCCGGGCAGGGCGGCGGCTGCGGCCACGCGGCCGTGAACCGGGATTTCATCGGCAAAGATCCTGGTGTCCTCGCCAGAGCGGCGGGCGTAAACATTCCGGCGGGCACGCAACTGCTGTTCGCCGAGACGGCTGCGGATCATCCATTCGTCGTTGAGGAACAGATGATGCCATTCGTTCCGATTACCCGCGTGAAGAGTTTGGAAGAGGGTGTTGCCCGCTCACTCGAAGCCGAGCATGCGTACAAGCATACGAGCATTATTCATTCGCACGATGTCGAGGCGATGACCGCAATGGGCCGCGCGCTCGACACCACGTTGTTCATCAAGAACGGCCCGTGCATGGCCGGTCTTGGGCTTGGTGGCGAGGGCTATTTGAGTTACTCCATCGCCACGCCCACCGGTGAAGGTGTGACGAATCCCAAAACCTTTACACGCGTCCGGCGCTGCGTGATGGTCGAAAATTTGAGGATTTACTAATCACGGATGAACACCGATCAACACGGATGCGTGGGCGGGATAGCGCCGGAGGCGATAAATGTGAATAGCCCCGGGTGCAACCCGGGGTTGGTGCGCGCCAATGCACCGACCCTGAAGGGGTCGAACCGCCCGGTAAAAGGAAGTCGTGGAGTTCGACCCCTGCAGGGTCGTGAAGATTTTGTGTGCCGTGTCCCCGGGTTGTACCCGGGGCTATTCAGGTTTCAGCCCTCCGGGCTGCCGATCCGTGTCCATCCGTGTCCATCCGTGGTTTGAAATCATGTTACTCGCGCGTGTTGAAGGCAATGTGGTCGCCACCCGGAAGCATCCGAGCTTCGAGGGTTGGCGGCTGGTGATCTGCCAGCCGATCAACCAGGCGGGCGAACCGGAGGGTGCGCCGCAAATTGCCATCGATTCGCACGGTGCGGGTATGCACCAACGCGTGGTGATTTCCAGCGACGGCTCGTCGGCCCGCAACGCCGTCGGCGACCAGAAAAGTCCCGCGCGCTGGCTCGTGGTCGGCATCGTGGATGAGAAGGAACCGGGGGTGCCGGTATGATTTTTAACCACAACGACACAAAGGACACTAAGAAGACAAAAAGAGGAACTAGTCTGTTCCAAACTTTGCGCCCTTTGTGTCTTTGTGGTTCAACCGCATGAAACTTGGCTCCGTCATCGGTCGGGTCACTTTGAGCAAAGCCGCCGCCGGCCTCGACGGCGCGCGCTGGCTCATCGTGTCGCCGTTCACGCGCGAACATTACCAGCGCGGCACCGAGACGCCCCTGGGTCTCAGCAAGGATCCGAGCCTCGTGGTTTATGACGCGCTCGGCGGCGGAGTGGGCCAGACGATTGGCTATATCGAGGGCCGCGAAGCCGCGCAGCCTTTTGAAACGCCGCCGCCCATTGACGCCATCAATGCCGCGCTCGTGGATGAAATTTTCTACAACCCGATGAAATAACAATTTATGCCTGCTGTCATTACTGCCAAAGAAATCGAAGCCATCATCGCCAAGGGTGGCGACCCGAAGAGCTATCCCGCCGACGCGATTCTGACGCCCTCGGCCAAGGATGCCTTGCGCGACTATGCCCATGCCCACCGCGGCCCCGCCAGCACGGGGGCCGTTGCGGCCGTGCCCGGCAAGCTGCTGAGTTCGAAGTCGCCCAAGGCTGAATTGGAAGCGTTCTTCAACTCGCCCGCCGCGCACGTGCTCAAGGAACAGCTTTGCGACATCGGTCGCCGTCTGTGGCAGCGCGAGTATGTGGACGGGAACGGCGGCAACATCGCCATCCGCGTCGGTGAGGACATCGCCCTCTGCACGCCGACGCTGGTCAGCAAGGGTTTCATGAAGCCGGAAGACATGTGCCTCGTGGATTTCGAGGGCAATCAACTCGCCGGCACAAAGAAGCGCACGAGTGAAATCCTGATGCACCTCCAGATCATGAAGAAGCAGCCGAAGGCCGTGGCGACCTGCCACTGCCATCCGCCGTACAGCACCGGATTCGCCGTCGCGGGCGTGCTGCCGCCGACGTGTATGATTCCGGAGTTTGAAGTGTTTGCGTCGGTCGCCATCGCGCCCTATCGCACGCCCGGCACGCCGGAGATGGGCCAGCTCGTGGGTGAACTCGTGGACAAACACAACACGATCCTGATGGCGAACCACGGCGTCGTGAGCTGGAGCCATAACAATGTCGAGGACGCCTATTTCAAAATGGAAATTCTCGAGGCGTACTGCCGTACCATCCTCGTGAGCGCGCAACTCGGGGTACCGGCGAAGACGATGACCGCGCCGCAGCTTCAAGACCTGCTCAAGATCAAACAGAGCCTCGGGATTCCGGACCCGCGCCACGGCTTGAAGGAATGCGAACTTTGCGACAACGCGGAGTGGCGTCCGGGTGTTGCTTGCACCGTACCGGCAAAATCGGAGTCCGGTGCCGTCCTGGATGCGGAGGCGGAAAAAACGGTGCAGGCGATCACGGATCAAATCCTGGCGCAGATGAAATGAAACCACGAATGGACACCAATGAACACGAATGAAGGAGAGAATTTGCTGCTGAAGGTGGAGGTGTTCCAGGTCGTGGGTGCGGCCATGGAAGTATTGAACGAGCTGGGGCACGGATTGCATGAGAAGCCTTATGAGAATGCGCTGGCTGTGGAATTCGGCCTGCGGAACATTCTATTTCGCCAGCAGCCAAACTACGACGTGCTTTACAAGGGCCACAAGGTCGGTTTGTTTGTGCCTGATCTGATTGCTCATGACGCAGTGGTGGTGGATGCGAAGGTCATCGACAAAATTACGGACATCGAACGAGGACAGATGTTGAACTATTTGAGAATTACGAAGCTGAGAGTCGGAGTGATTCTCAACTTCAAAAATCCCAAGCTCGAATGGGAGCGGCTTGTCCTCTAATTCATTCGTGTTTATTCGTGTCTATTCGTGGTTAAAATATTATGAAAGTTACAATCATTGGCGGCGGTGGCCGCGTGGGTTCGTGTGCGGCGTTCGCGCTGCAATGCGGCGGCCTCGTGGCCGAACTCCAAATCCTCGACGCGAACAAGGACATGGCGGAAGGCGAAGCGCTCGATCTCCTGCACGGCACCGCGTTTGCCGGCGACCAGAAGATTTACGCGGGCGATTACAGCCGCGCCGCCGACAGTGACATTTTCCTCATCACCGCCGGCCTGCGCCGCAAGCCCGACGAGTCGCGGCTCGATCTCATCAACCGCAATGTCACGCTCTTCGTCGGCATCCTCGACAGCATCAAGGCCGCGGGCTTCAAGAAATGCGCCCAAGTGTTTGTGGTGTCGAACCCGGTGGACATCCTCACGCAGCTCGCCGGGCAACGGCTCGGCCTGCCGTGGCCGCAAGTTTATGGACTCGGCACGATGCTCGACACGTCGCGCTTCAGTTCTTTCATCGCGGAAGAACTCAAGCTCGCGCCCACGCAGGTGAAGGCGCTGATCTTCGGCGAGCATGGCGATTCGATGCTCCCTGTGTGGTCGAGCGCGACGGTGAATGGATTGCCACTGGCCGGTCTGCCGGATTGTTCACCTAGTTTTCAGAACGCCGTCTTCGAGCGCACCAAGGGCAGCGGCGCCGAGGTCATCAAGAAAAAGGGCGGCGCGGGCTGGGCCGTCGGCATCGCGATTCGTGACGTGATTCACGCCGTGCTGCTGAACAAGCAAGCGCTGTTGCCCGTGTCGTCGCTGGTGCAGGGCGCGTATGACATCCGGGATATCTGTTTGAGCGTGCCGAGTGTGGTGGGACGTGGCGGCGTGATAAAGCATGTGGAGATCAAGTTGTGGCCGAAAGAGTTGATGGGCTTGCAGGCCTCGGCGCGCGCGCTGAAGGAAACGCTGGCAAAGGTGAAGGTGTGATGAAATCCCTCGACACCAAGCTGGCCGAAATCAAGGCGAGCCGCTCCGCGCGCGCGTTCATCC
>JAYUBJ010000551.1:0-3968 GCA_043740915.1 Verrucomicrobiota bacterium | reverse complement strand
CAACCAGAGCAGTCGCTTCAAACCCACTTCTCGGCATGCACGGCGACATGGAACGCAGTGCGACTTGCGTTTCTCTCCCGCCTCACCATACTCCCGCCGGATTTAGAAACATGAGCACCTTGAATTTTGCCATCGTCGGTTGCGGCGGCATTGCGCTGCAAAATCATCTCCCCGGACTCGCCCTGTGCCCGGATGTTAAAGTCGTCGCGCTTTGCGACGCCGACGCTGCCACGCTGGAGCGCGCACGTCAACAGACTGGTGTGGCCATCACATCCACAGATTACGAAGCGATCGTGAAGCGCGATGATGTCCACGCGGTCATTATCGCCACGCCGAACTTTGTGCATCCGGCCATCGCGCATGCGGCCATTGCGGCGGGCAAACACGTGCTGTGCGAAAAACCGCTCGCGTTGAATTATCCCGACACCCAGGGCATGGCTGATGCCGCGGACAAAGCCGGTGTGCGGCACATGACCGCGTTCACCTATCGTTTTGTGCCGGCGATGCGCTACCTCGCGCACCTTGTGGAGCGCGGCGATCTTGGGCATCCGTACCACTATCGCTCGTGCCGCTTGCAGGACTGGGGCACGCGCGGTCTCGGCTGGCGGCAGGTCAAGAAGCTCGCGGGCACTGGTGAAATTGGTGACATGCTTTCGCACCGCATTGATTTCGCGCACCTGCTTGTCGGTCCGATGAAGCGGCTCGTGGCGAACACGAAGTTCTGGCATCCAGTTCGTGGCGGCGCGCCGAATGATCTGGATGATTGGGTGGGCATCCTCGCCGAATTTCAAAACGGCGCGACGGGTGTCCTGGAAAGCAGCAAGCTCGCAAGCGGTCGCAACGAAAGCTGGCGCAGTCTCGACTACGTGGAAATCAACGGGAGCGAACGCAGTTTTGTTTTCATCACCGGTGAATGGAACAAGCTCCAGACCGGCAAGGTCGGCGGGCCGGGTCTGGAAACCATCACCATTCCGGAAGAATTTCACAAGTGGCCGGGAAGTCCGCGGGACGCGCGGTCCGGGGATCCGCTCGTGACGTTCCGTTACGATCAGGCGTGGGAATTTGTGGATGCCATCCGCAGCGGGCGTCCGTGTGTGCCGAGTTTCCACGACGGTGCGCGCGCGCAAGGCGTGATTGACGCAGCGGTGCGATCAGCGGAAACGAAGGCGTGGGTGGAACTTTGATTTAACGCAGAGAACGCAAAGGTTTTCGCAGAGGAACGCAGAGAAAATAGCATATGAAAAAAACCGCAGTTATTACCGGGGCCGGCAGCGGCGTGGGACAAGCCACGGCGCTCGCGTTGGCCAAACAAGGTTGGAACGTCGCGATTCTCGGCCGGCGCAAGAGCGCTTTGCAGGAGACCGTGAAGCTCGCCGGCAGGCACGCGGCGCGTCTGCTCGTGTGCCCGTGCGACATCGGTGATGTCGCCGCGGTCGCGAAAATGGCGAAACAGGTTCTCAAGAAGTTTGGGAGTGTCGAGGTGCTGGTGAACGCGGCCGGCACGAATATCCCACGGCGGTCACTCGCGGAATTGTCGCTCGCGGATTACCACGCGGTGCTCGACGCGAACCTCAACGGTTCCTACTACTGTGTGCAGGCGTTTCTGCCGCAAATGCGCGCGCGCAAAAGCGGCACCATCGTGAACATCGTTTCCGAGGCCGGCAAACAGGCGAGTCCGAAGAGCGGCCCCTCCTACGTCATGTCAAAGTTCGGCCAGGCGGGGCTTACGCAATCGATCAATGCGGAGGAGAAGCAGAATGGCATCCGGGCCTGCTCCATTTTTCCCGGCGACATCGACACGCCGTTGCTCGACAAGCGCCCGATGGTGCCGGATGCGAAGGCACGAACCCGCATGATGCGCGGGGAGGACATCGCCGCGTGCGCACTGCTGGCCATCAAACTGCCTCCGCGCGCGGTGGTGGAGGAGATTCTCGTGCGGCCTGGCCCCACGCTGTAGCGGCGGTCTGTGATTGCCGAAAGTCTTCGTCCAGAACCCATGACGGTCATAGACCGCCGCTACAACTCAACTCCATGAACGATTCCATCGAGCGCTGGCAGAAGCTTGTGGACCAGCAGCCGAACAACGAACTGGCGCGGTTCAGTCTGGGCAAGGCCTGGTTTGATCTTGGTCAATTTGCGGCGGCGAAGGAGCAATTTCAGATCGCGCTGGCCAGGAAAGCAGACTGGATGGTGGCGCAGATCCTTGTCGGCAAGTGCGAGCAGGCGCTCGGCGATAAAATGGCAGCGAAATCGGCCTTCGAACGCGCGCTTCAACTTGCTATTGCCCAGCATCACGAAGGTCCGCAGGCGGAGCTGGAGGAATTGCTTCAGGAATTGGGGTAGCACCCGCGTCGCGCGGGTTGTTTCCGGCGTCGCGCCGGAAACCGCAGCCGGACGGATGCACGAATATGCGTAACTGCACTCAGAGAAAAAAGTTTGAACGGGCGGCCAGGGAAGCGCGCTATCCTGGATTGTGTAATTTGCAGGCCGTTGGTCTGTTCTGGATTCGGCGCGACGCCGAATCCAACCCGCCGGAGGCGGGTGCTACCCGGGGCAACGAACCGGCGGAACGCGTGGTGCTCACCCACCGAGGTACGCGCTTTTCACCTGCGGATTCTGGCGCAAGGCTTTCGACTCGTCTTGCAGGAGGATGTTGCCGGTTTCCAGGACGTAACCGAAACGCGAGATCTCAAGGGCTAGATTGGCGTTTTGTTCGACCAGCAGGATCGTGATGCCATGGGTACGGTTGATCTCGACAATTCTTTCGAAGATGATTTTTACCAACAGCGGCGCGATGCCAAGCGAGGGTTCGTCGAGCATGAGGAATTTCGGTTTGCTCATAAGCGCACGACCGATGGCGAGCATCTGTTGCTCGCCGCCGGAGAGCGTGCCGGCGATTTGCTTTTCCCGTTCCTGCAAGCGCGGGAAAATGGTGAACACGTAAGCGAGTTCACGCGAGATGACGCTTTTGTCGGTTTGAAGATAGGCGCCCATCATGAGGTTTTCGTGGACGGTGAGGTTAGCGAAGACCATGCGGCCCTCGGGCACGTGCGAGATGCCGAGCTTCACAATCTGGTGCGGCTTGAGGCGCGTGATGTTTTGTCCTTGATAGAGAATCTCGCCCGACTGCGGCCGGAGCAGGCCGGAGATCGCACGGAGCGTGGTGGTCTTGCCCGCGCCATTTGCACCAATGAGCGTGACGATGTCGCCCTGCTTGACGCGCAACGACACGCCATGCAGCGCAGTGATCGCGCCGTAGTTGACGGTCAGATTGTTGATCTCAAGCATCAGCAGGTTTTCTGTTCACTCGCCGGTGGCTCTTCCCCCAGATAAGCTTCAATCACCTTCGGGTTCCTCCGCACTTCGGCCGGCGTGCCCTCGGCAATTTTGAGGCCGTTATCGAGCACTGCGATGCGTTCGCAAATGCCCATGACGACTTGCATGTCGTGTTCCACGAGCAGCACGGCGAGCTGATATTTGTCTTTCACGAAACGGATGAGCTTCATCAAATCCGCCTTCTCCGTTGGGTTCATGCCAGCGGCGGGTTCATCGAGCAGGAGCAATTTTGGTCGCGTGGCCAGGGCCCGGACGATTTCGAGACGGCGCTGGCTCCCGTACGGAAGACTCTTGGCCGGGGCGTCGCGGAATTTGCCCAGGTCAAAAATCTCGAGCAGTTCCATGACCTGCAAGTTGACCGCACGTTCGCCGTCGCGAAAGCCGCGTCCGCGCCAGAGCGCGTTGCGAATACCGTGGGGACGGTGCAATTGGGTGGCGGCGCGGACGTTGTCGAAGACATTGAGCGAGGCGAAGAGCCGGATGTTCTGGAACGTGCGCGCGATGCCGAGCCGGGTGATTTGATGCGGCTTCAGGTTGGCGGTTGGCTCGCCCGCAAACGAGAGCGCGCCGGCGGTGGGTTGGTAAACGCCCGTGATGAGATTGAAGACGGTGGTTTTGCCCGCGCCATTGGG
>JAYUBJ010000550.1:0-3974 GCA_043740915.1 Verrucomicrobiota bacterium | reverse complement strand
GCCCTTGCTCCCACCCGCGCTCGTCGATTACAAGCCCACCGCCACGGGCGAACCGCCGCTCGCGCGCGCGAAGGATTGGGTGAACCTCCCCGACGGCTCGACGCGCGAGACGAACACGATGCCGCAGTGGGCCGGCAGTTGCTGGTATTACCTCCGTTTTCTCGATGCGAAGAATGCGCAGTCGTTTGTCGGTAGAGACGCGGAGAATTATTGGATGGGTTCCGCCCCATGCCCCAGACCCGAGACCCCATCCCCTAAATCCACGCCCGGCGTGGATTTGTATGTCGGAGGCACCGAGCACGCCGTGTTGCATCTGCTCTACGCGCGTTTCTGGCACAAGGTGTTGTTCGATCTCGGCCACGTCTCCACGCCGGAGCCGTTCTTCAAGCTCGTCAACCAGGGACTCATTCTTGGCGAAGACGGCCAGAAGATGTCCAAGTCGCGCGGCAATGTGGTGAATCCCGACGACATCCAGCAAGAATTCGGCGCGGACGCTTTTCGACTTTATGAAATGTTCATGGGGCCGCTCGAAATGGTGAAGCCATGGAACACCAAGGGGGTGGAAGGCGTGTATCGTTTTCTGGGCCGGGTGTGGCGGCTGTTTGTGGATGAGGCGAGCGAGACCGAGTTTGAGCAGGCAGAGACAACAACGAAGGAACAAAGTAACAAAGAATTACTGAACCTGATCAAGCTGAATGCGGCGATCAAGGATATTGAGCCGACTGCGGCGCAGCTCAAGACGTTGCACGCGTGCATCAAGAAAGTGACAGAAGACCTGGAGCAAATGCGCTTCAACACGGCCATATCCGCGATGATGGTGTTCACGAACGAGGCGATGACCTGGGACGTGAAGCCGGTTTCGGTCGTGCGAACGTTTCTGCAATTACTGGCACCATTCGCGCCGCATCTAGCCGAAGAACTATGGGCAAAACTCGGAGGCAATCCGAAACCCGAAACCCGAAACCCGAAACCCAATCTGGCCTACTCGCCCTGGCCGCAGTTTGATCCGGCGTTGCTGGTCGAGGCCACGCTGGAGATACCGGTGCAGGTGAACGGAAAGCTGCGCGACCGCATTATCGTGCCGGCGGACGCGACGCCGGCGCAGATCGAGGCCGCCGCGCTGGCGTGTGAAAAGATCAAGCCGTTCCTGGAGGGCAAGATCATCAGGAAGATCATTGTCGTGCCGAAGAAGCTGGTGAACATCGCGGCGGCGTGAGGCGGCTGTTTGCTCGGGTTGCCGAGGTGACGATCGGCGGCCTTCGCGATTGCCTTTGAGCCGGGCAAGAAACATGCCGGAGTGGTGATGGCCAGGTGGCGACCGTGCAGCGTCAGTTATCATGAACACTGTAAACCTGATAAGTATCATAACGCCCGTAAAGAACGGCGCACGATACCTGGAACAATGCATCCAGAGTGTACTTGGTCAGACCTATCCGCATATTGAGCACATTTTTGTTGATGGGGTGTCAACGGATGGAACTCTGGAAATATTAAGAAAGTTTCACGGCCGGTTTCCTGACCGAATAAAGTTCATCTCTGAACCCGACCAGGGCTCTGGAGAGTGTTGGAATGGTGCCATCAATGCTTGGAACAAGGGTTGGAAAATTGCGAGAGGGGAGGTTTTGGGGTGGCTTGGTGCCGATGACTATTATGAACCGGATACGGCCATGATCATTAATAATTTTTTCAATAACAATCCAAACGCGTGCTTTGTGTTTGGCAGATGCAACACCATCGATGAGACCGGAAAGCGCATATATGCCTATCCACAGCAACGCTACAGTCTGGACTCATTGATTAATGACGGGAATATCATTCCTGCACCGTCCGCATTTTATCGAAAGAAGGTGATTAGGAAGATTGGTGATTTGGATGTTGGAATGAACGCGGCAGATTATGATTATTGGATCCGGGTGGGCAAACAGTTTGAAATATATCAAATGGACCGAGTCCTGTCACATTTCAGGGTGCATAAGGGGAGCACCTCAGGATCCACAAATGCAGACTACATGTTTCGGCGGCAAGATTTTAGAATCAGCAGGAGGCATGGAGGTCGATTGTGTTCAAGAATAACCCTTCGATATCTTCTGATTTCTGTGTTTGGTCCCAAGTATAAGTCGATGTGGGGTATGGTTGGCGCAATCAAAAGGAGGATGACGTCATGATTGAGTGCGTTCGGAACTGGACGATTGGTCCATGCGCTGCGGAGTTTCACGGAACGACATTCGCATTTGTCCGCCCTTCAGGTCCCCAGGTCAGCCCACGTGCGTGGCAACCCGGCTGCCACCCCCCTTTGTTATTATGCCGTTTTGTAAAACGGCAGGGCCGCGCGTAGCCGATTCCGTCTGCCAGCGCCGCGGAAACGCGCGGAAGGTTCATTTGGTCTGGTTTTTTCCCCGCACCCGGGTGTCGCCTTGAAACAACACCACCGGTTTTTTGAGGATCATCGACCGCCGCACGATAAAGGTGGTTTTGCCGGCCAGGGAAATTGCTTCCAGCGCCTCCCAGCCGGTCAAATCCCATGCCGCAAAACTGTGCCGGTAAAAATGCCAGGAATCCGGCGTGTCAGCCACGGGGAGAAACTTGACCTGCAGAGTCTTGGTCAGGATGGGGTGCAGATAATCCCAGTCCCGGTCGTTATACAGAACCTGCGGCAAAAATCGTTTTTGCCTCAACGCCTGGGCCGTGCCTTCATGTTCGATGCGAAACATGGGTTCGAGCGGATCCGACCCGGTGTGCAAGAGCAACAGCGGTGGCCGAAACGTGGCGCGGATCAAAGTCTGGTTGGTCAGGGCCGTCACCGCGTCGAGCAACGTGGACGAACCGGGCGATAGGGTGGCGTGCGCGCGGTTGAAGAAATAGAACTCGTCGGTGGCGCCGGGCATGAAAATCATCGCCTTGACAACTTGGTTCGATTGGAAAGCGCCCAGCATTGCCGCCACGAAGTTGGTCTTGTTCAGTTCCGTGACCTGGCCGCCGAGCGGCATCTGGGCCAGCGGGGCCTGCCAGTTTTCCACGGCCCCCGCCGGGCGGAGCAAAATGACGAGCGCGTAAGCGAGGAGGACAGGGAGCGGCCATCTGAAGCGAAACAATTTATTTGGCATCGGATTTTGTCTGTGTTCGTGGGCCAATCGACGACCGGCCACCGTTTAAAGAGAGAGTTGCACCAATCGTTCCTCGAGCTGTCCCTTCCAGCGCGTAACATAACTTACGTCACGATAGATTTGTTCCAGTCGTTCGAGGGGCAGGGCGGCGCGGCGGGTCTCGGTTCCCCAGGCCGGGGCCGATTCCCAAACAGAATTCAACCCGGCTAGCTCCCCTTCGAGTTCAACGTGTCGGACCAGGATTTTCTGGCGCAAGGCATTCAACGTGTCGGTCCACTGCATCCCTCTTTCAAAGCACTGCACCTTCAGCAAGGGGGCGGTGACCTTCGACTTCTCGACCAGAAAAGCGTCGATACTGCGGCAAAGTTCGCCGACTTCCATGAACAAATCCATGATGTCGGCCCCGACCCGCTGGGTGTCCTTCAGCTTGGCGTCGAGTTCCAGTTCCAGCAGGTGGCGGAGGCGTTCCTTTGGTTCGCGCAGGCACTGGTAGGCGGCATTGAGTTGAGTGTAACGCTGCTGGGCCGTGATCCGCTCGGGTTCCGGTGCCGTGTGAAATCGATCCGGATGCCATTCCGAGGAGTAAGCGATGAACTTGGACTTTAAGGAATCCGGGTCGAGCCAAGGGCAGCGCGGTACCTGAAACAAGGCAAAACAGTCAATCACGGGCAGGAGGATACAAGAATCGGGAGGCAGCTCAACCATTTGCTTAAGTAATTGATTACAAATCTATTAACTTGGCTATCGTGAATGGTTTTTCGAGGTTTTCCCTGCCCTCAAAGTGCTTTCCCAGTTGACGCTCCTCTAGGGCGGCTCGTAAGGTATGCGGACTTACCGCTCCAACGCGTGAGGCGTTTGGTCGGGAATATT
>JAYUBJ010000549.1:0-33626 GCA_043740915.1 Verrucomicrobiota bacterium | reverse complement strand
GGTAGTTCGCGATGGTCGTCTTGACGCCGCCGAGCTGCTCGGCCGGCTGCGTCAGGAAGTTTCCCTGGAAATGATCCACGAGCGCACGGGCCTCGCGGGTGTCCTTCTTTCCGACCATCGCCATGATTTCTTTGAGCAGGCTGTCCGATGACAGGAAATCATAGGTGCTCTCCAATGTCACCGGCAGCTCAGCACAGTGCAGCGCCTTGAACGCGAATTCCATCTGCACCTGTGCCTGCATTTTGAAAAAACTCTGTTCGCTGCGCTGCCCAAGCGCGGCAGCCACGTCGCAGACAATCTTGGCCTTGGCCGACCATGGCAGGTGTGGATTGTCCAAGAAGTTGAAACGGTGCGTTGGCTTCCAGTCGGCCGTCGCGTTTTCGGGTCGCACTTCGAGAAGGATCAGATCGGCGGCCCGACCGAGGTGCCCCAGCATCGGTGAGAGCGTTTCCCAATAGAGCCCTTTGTCATCAACGCAGACGCCGCCCCAAGTCGGGCAGTTTTTCGAGACCTGCCAGAGCATCGTATTGATCGCGGCCACGGTCTTGCCCGTGCCGACCTGACCGGTGATGAGCCAGCCACGACAGAAACTAAACATATCCCAGGAGAAGCCCCCCAGCCGGAGAATGGCCGGTGCTTGCGTGCGCCTAGTCATCGCGCAGCGAAGCTGCCAGAGGGACAGCAATCCGAGGGCATAGGCGACCGGGCGGGGGATTCCCGCACGGGTCCAGAATGCCAGAGCAGCAAAGGCACTGCCCACGGAGAGAAGGAGATTGGTCAGCATTGTGACGAGGAAGGCCCACCTATGATGAACCGACCCTCATCCATCATGCCCGAAACGCCCCGGCACATTCTTGGACATTCTCGGCTTTTTTCAGGACGTTTTGCGGGTAGCCGCAAGGACGGCGACTCGGCGCCATAAACTACCCGAGAGCGTCCTGATCGGTCCACACACGAGATGAAGCGGGGCGCAGTCGACCACGCGCGATCATCACGGCCAAAGCCAGTGGTGCCGCAAAGCTACCTCCACGTTCCAAAACCTCGAAAATCGGCACGGGCGCGCCACTCAGAAGGAACAGCGACTCCGTCGCCAGTTTCCAGACGCAGACGCCCACGAGCACCGCAGGCCATGGGATCGTCAGTACAACGATAGCGAGCAGGAACTCAACCCAGCCCACCCCGAGCATCACGCGCCCGGCGCTGTCCGGCCAAAAGGCTGCGTAGTGATGCGCCAGTGACGGTTTCTGCAAAATGACGCCGCAGGCTGCATGCCCGGCAAGAAGCGTCGCGGTGGTGAGCCGCAACGTCCACGCCAGCCGGTTGCGCACCGTGGCGGAGAATTCGGACCAGTGTTCGGATAGCCGCGCGAACCATGGAGCGCCAAGACCTACAACCGTGAGAAGCGCCACCGGCACGCCATAGTTACCCGCGCGCTCAAAGAATTCCGGCCATCCCTGACCAGCGAATGGACGTAGCAGCGCCGTCCACACCGTCCAAAACGCCGCCCACGCAAACAGCGCGCGGCAGGGCCAAACCAGCACGAGGAATCCCATGGCAACATCCATCGTCCCGATCCAAGGCATCAGATGCCAGGCCGAGCGCTCATTGATGCCGGCCACCGCAAAATACGGCAACCACGCCTGTTTCGTGATGATGCCAAATGCGCCATGGCCGATATAGCACATCGCCAAGCCTACGCGCAGAATCCAAGCAATCTCGGCGCTTGCCCGCTCATTGGAGCCGTGGGCCGCAGCGGGCAATGGCATCGAGAGATTGGACACCTCCCGCGAAGCGTTCATGGTCGCGGTTGCAGCGCGTGTTCAAAAACCCAATCAGCAATCTGGATGCCGCACTTTCGTCCCTCGACATTAGGCGACATGGTGTGAATGCCACCCCATACCCGGCTCATCATGACTTCCCGGCTGGCTTCGGAGAAACTTTTATAGGTGCGCACCGCGCCTGGCAAACCATCTGAGCCGACCGTGAACTGGATGTCATCCTTGCCGAAAAACCGTTCCAGCACACGGGTTGCCGCGCCGCTGAAAGTGCTGTGTCCCGAGGTATAGTCGGGATGCGCGGGCGTGGCCATGTTCGGAATAAAGTCAGCTTTCTTGACCGCATTCGGATTCACATTGGAATCAATCTCGCGCAACGCCGTTTCCGGACGCCAGACATTGTAATAAAACTTGGTTTCCCAACACGAAATGCCGCCGTCGGCGGTGGCAAAGTTGAGGAGCGCAAAAAGTCGCGCGGTCTCAGGCACGGACAAATTGAAACGTTGTGCAAGGTCGGCCGCCACGACGTTCCAATGCCCTGCCGGAGTATCAGTGCCGAGATCGTCAGCCCAAAACGGTGTGCTGAGGGTCTGATATTCCGTGCGCTCCGCGCCATCGCGCGGCCCGACTTTTGCCACGACCGCCAGTTCGTCGGCGTAGTCCTTCGACTCCAGAGGTTGTGGCGGCGGGGCGCGGAACTGACTGGACGAGGTCATGACGAATGGCGTGACCTGCCCCAAGAGCGGAGTCACTGCCGGGCGGAAGCCCGGAGGGGTCTCGCGCCATTTGCCGGGCTCCGTGCTGGTGACAGGGCCAGTCGGGGCCTTGGCAAGAACGGCCAGGGCCTTGGCGCGCTGGGCGAGGATAGCTTCGGCGACATGTTTACCCCAAGCGACGCCATCGGTTTTAGCCAGGCTTTCGGGAATATCCGCGAGCGCTTTTTCGTAGGCGACCTGAAAGTTATGCGGATTGCTCGCCTGACCCCAGAGCGCGTTGAGCACGGTGAATGAAGCGCTCGCGATGGCGGCATCCATGCTGGCCCCCACCGGGGCCGTCTCCTCCACCAGCCAGGGTTGCCATTTGCGGTCGATACCATCCACCGCGTCGAAAATTGCCGCGTGATAAGTGGCCATGTGCAGCGCAGCAAGCGGCGGGGGATTGCGCGCGAGGCGGGTCGCGTTGAGCACCTGCGCGTTCCAGTAGAGCACGGAGTTGGCACCAAGGGCGACGGAGCCCGAGAGCACGGCGGCAGCCAGACACGATATGACGAGACGGGTGATTTTCATGGGGTCGCTAAGATTATTTACCTTTGCCAATCAGTGCGAGGAGCAGGGTAAAGATACACGGATACTGCGCCAGTGAGAGGGAAGTGAAGAATTTTGGGACGGGTTGGTCCGCTTGAGGGGCGGAGTGCACGCGAACTGGGACGAGCGAGGGCCAAAACCCCAATGAAGCGTGCGGGTCTCGCATGTGGTAGCCGACGATTCAAACCTGCGCAGCTATCGGGCAAAAGAAGCCAGTTCGTCATCATTCTATTTGGGCTTCGCCAAGCCGTTGCCTTCGTCAAAATAAGTCACGCCGTTCACCTCGCTGATCGTGAGATACTGTCGCCATACGGTCGCACCGAGATCGTTCGTGACTTCATGGCGTAGGGTTTCAAACGATTGAAGCTTTGGGCCAGAAATCGTCAGAGCCTCTGCCAGAACGCGACCCTCCATCGGCGCAGGCGGTTGCACGCCTAAAATCCATAGCACGGTTGGCGCTATATCGATATTCCCCGACGGCAGCGGGTCGGTGACGCCTTTGCGGAAATCAGGCCCCGCCGCGATTAGCGTGTTGTGCAGATCGAAGCGGCTGAGACTCGCGTGATTGCCTTGGCCCGGACCACGGCCGCCGCCTGTTTCCGAAAATATGAGACCGGGGGTCCCTGTTGCGCTGCGAGCGGCGGTCCAGCGAAAAGACACGACGATGTCGGGCGCTTCTGGCGTATCAATTTTGGCGAGAGAGAGCGGGAAGGTGCCGGCGATTCCATCGCGAGTGAAAAGCACCCCAGTATAATCCTGCGCCTGCAGAGATTCCACCGCCCTTTTAATCACCGCTGCGTCGTGACCGATCACGTAGAGATTGGCGGAACCGCCATTGCCAACGACGAGCACGGTGCCAGGGGTTGGCCTTCCCACGAATGTCCGCGCGGTCGTCAGTCCAGCTTTTGACAAATCCACGGCCAGGTCCGCGTTCCGGTCGATGGTCGAAAACCCGTGATCGGAGACAATCATCACGTCGGTATCGTCCAAAACGTTCCTGTCTGCGAGGGTCTTGAGAACCATCGCGAGCTTGTCGTCGGAACTCTTGATTGCGGCCAGCGAGGTCGGGGAGCCGGGACCGGTTTCGTGTTGTGACCAATCGGGCTCGGCCAGCCAGAGCATCGAGAAAGGCGGAACGCCATCCGACCAGAATTCTTCCAGCAGCGCGCGGGCAGTCCACGTATCACGGTCGATCTTAGTCTTATCGATTGGCGGGAATGCGCCCAACGCGGACGTGATTTTGGCTAACGCAGTCGCGGGAAGCGTCTCACCCTCGAACAGCAGGCGCGAGGGCGAGTTAGCGGGACGCTCCTTGCGGTCGAGCAGGATCGCCACTGGTTTTGTCCCCGCAATGGCCGTGGCTTGAGCCGGAGTTTGCGCCCGCAAAATCTCCGTTACTGTGGCCACTTGAAGATACCGGTCGTGACTCACCGCGTCCCCTTTGCGGACCGTCTTCGCCTCCTCAATGGCCACGGCCTTTGAAGGATCAATCGCCGGGCGAAACTCCTTGTTGGCCATGACTCCGCTCGTGCGTGGATGAACCCCTGTCGCGAGAGCGGTGCCATTCACCTCGGTGGAGCTAACGAAGGTCGAATGATGATTTTGAAAAAATACCCCGTCGCGCATGAGGCGACTGAGCGCAGGAGTGTTTGCTTCCGACACGAAGTCAGGGCGCATGCCGTCCCACACGAGGACGACAACGTGTCTGGCATTACCACCGTAGGTGACAGTGACGAAGCTGGCCGCACTGGCGGCGACGAGGAGCAATTTACGCAGGGGCATTGGTGAATGTTGAGTGGAGACGGCGTGGCCGGCGACAAGCGTGTGGCTCGTCACCGGGAATTAACATCGGACGATCCCGAAGGTTTCGTAATGTCGTTCCGGAGAGGGCTGATGAGCTTCCGGCGCAGGAACGCGAATACAGCAGTCACAACAACCCCGGCAACCCATCCATAATGGGTTGCATTGCCCAACCAGCGTGCGAAGAAACCAACTTCGCCAGTATCAACCGGGGTAGCCACGAGTGTGAGCGCGAACGCGGTAGCGACAGTTGCGGTGAGAAACACTCCGCAGAACACGATGATCCATCCCGGTCGTTTCATGTTTTGGCCGGAAGTTTGGTTGCGTTGTGTCCGTCGATCACTTCGTCGGGCGAGGCATCTTTTTCCACCAGTTCACCACCCCGGATATCCCAGTGCTCGACATGCTTGTAGACGATGGTTTTCCCTTTGAGCAACGCACCATGCCGTCGGCAAAACGCCTCCAACTGGTCCTTGTGGTCGATCAGTTCGACGCACATGGTGAGGTTCGGGTTGGGCATTTCCGCACCCTCGGCTTGAATCTTGCCGCCGTTGGTGAAGCCGAAATGCGTCATGAACGCGGAGGCATTGTTGAGGCCGTCCTTCTTCGCCGCCTTGATGATTTCTCGATAGATGGGTTTGGCATTTAGCCGGTCCCAAAGACCCTTGGCCGGAATGCGGTCACGGGGGGTGAGATAGATACGGATTTTGCCCATTTCTCGGGCGTGGATATGATGGTCTTTCATAGTTTCATGGTTTGAAGAAGCGTCGGAGAAAAACGGAAGTCGTTCGACGAATTCGGTGAGTGCATACCCATTGGTTTGTGCGCGCATAGCGCGCACTTCGCGCAGGGAGAGATCGGGCGGCAGGTGGTTGCGTCTGTTTTTTGAAACCCCCAGGCGTTGCGCCATGTAGATGCCGGAATGGCCGCTGAAAAAGTAAGCAACAAAACACGCGACCGCGAAATACACCGTGTAGTGCGAGCCAAACAGCTCAATGCCCATGACCGTGCAAGCCAGCGGTGTGTTGGTGGCTCCGGCAAATACAGCGAGGAAGCCGAGACCGGCGAAGAGGTCCACCGGGGCGCCAAGCAGCACGGCGAGGGTATTGCCAAGTGCCGCGCCAATATAGAAAAGTGGCGTGACTTCGCCTCCCTTGAATCCGGCGGAAAGCGTGACCGCAGTGAAGAGCAATTTCCACCACCAGCTCCAAGCGTGCGCTCCACCCGGGGCGAACGCCGACAACAACGTGACAACATCGGGGTCGGACGACCGTACCCCTAACCCGAGGTAGTCGCGGGTGCCGACAACATAAACGAGGCCGATGACCAACAGCCCACCCAAAGCGGCGCGCAAGGGAGCGGAAGGAGCGATCTTCTTGAAGCCATGCTCCAAACCGTGGGCGAGCTCGGCGAAAAGCTGGCTGGTCAGGCCAAACGCAATTGCCGCCAGCACCACCTTTGCCATCAACATGCCGTCGAAACCCGCACGCTGACTGGCCCCATCGACAATGCCGATGTGGTACAGGGAATGGTGGATGCCCCAAGCGGAGCAGGTCAGATCTCCAACCACGCTCGCTACCAGCACGGGAATGAGCGCGTCGTATTGCACCCGGCCGATCACGAGAACCTCCATCGCAAAGATCGCGCCGGTGAGCGGCGTGCCAAACACCGACCCGAAGCCCGCCGCAACGCCCGCCATGAGGAGCACGCGCATGTTATCCTCGCCAAATTTGCAAATCCGCCCGTAGGCGCTTGCGAGGCTGCCCCCCATCTGCACAGCGGTCCCTTCGCGCCCGGCCGACCCGCCAAAAAGGTGTGTGACAAGCGTGCTGACCAAAATCAACGGAGCCATGCGGGTCGGCACACCGCCGCCGGGCTCGTGGATTTGATCGAGGATCAGGTTGTTGCCACCTTCAGCCGATTTCCCGACGTGGTGATAAGTCCAGCCAACAACGACGCCGGCGAGGGGTAGGAGGAAGAGCAGCCAGCCGTAGGTCGATTGCAGTCCGGTCACGCGGTCGAGCGACCAGAGGAAGAACGCACTGGCCGAGCCGGAGAAAATCCCCACGGGCACGACGAGCAGCGTCCAAATGAAGAGTTGCCGAAAACTGGCAACATGCTCGCGAAAATTCAGGAGCGACTTCACGACTCTGAATCCCTTGGCTTGAGCGCGCTGTTTTCATGCCGGTAGTGAATTACCCGGACTTTTTCGAGCGTCACGAGACCGCCGCCCATCATGACATCGAGGACAGGCAGGAACGCATTGATCTTCGACTCCTCGTCCACGATTTCAATGATGATGGGAAGGTCATCGGAGAGCCGGAGGATCTTAGCCGTATGCAAACGGCTTGCCGCACCGAAACCCATGGAACTGCGGAGCATGGTTGCGCCAGCTAGGCCGCTCTCGCGGGCCTTGAGCACGATGGCTTCGTAAAGCGGATGCCCGTCGTGGCGGTCAGACTCGCCGATGAAGATGCGCAGGAGGAGGGATTCGGATGGAAGATTCATGTTAAGGCCCTTTCAAAGCATTGAGCCATGTGGCGCAGACGTGACCTAGCCACACGGCAAGAAAGCAGAAGCCGAACGTGCCAACGGAATTGGCCCCGGCTCGAAACCAGTCGCCGTCGCGCGCAAGCGCGAGTGTTTGCAGGCTGAATGACGAATAGGTCGTGTAACCGCCTAGTATTCCGGTCATCACAAACTGCCGCGCTGTGCCACCGACCAGGAAACGTCCGTCCGGCTCAGTCAACGTCGCGAAGAAGCCGATAACGAAACTACCGGATATATTGATAACAAGGGTGCCCCACGGGAACGTTTCGCCAAAGCGATGAGCAATCAGGCCGGAAAGCGCAAAACGCGCTACCCCGCCTAAAGCACTGCCGAAAGCTATCCAAAAGTATAGGGCCATGGTAATTCCTAATGCGTTGATTCGCAGTAGGAGTCATCAGCACCGACTTTCGTCAGGCGGTTTTCCCGCAAAGCGGGGCGGCAGAATCCATTACCGATGCAGCCAGCGTGGTTCGGCGTATGATTCGTTCAAGCCAAAAAATCAGGCGGACGAGCAGCTTATGATCTGATTTCAGTATGGCCCAGCCTGCCTGTTTGCGGTGTGGTCTACGAACGTTTCAGCCGGAGCACTAGCAACGCCCCGGCCACCGAGAGCACCGCCGTGTAGCCGAAAGCGACGGTTGTGCCGAAGGCGGTCCAGAGCACCCCAACCACGATGCTCGAAAAGAAATCGCCCGCGCCGTTCACCGTGGCGAGCACGCCGAAAGCCATGCCATGCTGGTGAACGTCCACCAACTCAGCACAAAGTGAGTCTTCGAGCGTCTCTTCAATCGCCACATAAACACCCCCTAAGATGAAGACCAAACCGAGGGACCACACGCCCAAGGGAAAGATCATGACAGACACAGCCATGGCCGCAGCGAGAAAGTAGCCGGCGGACAGAAGAATCTTCTTCGGCATGCGATCAGCCAGCCAGCCAGCGATGAACGCGAATGAAGCATAGAAGACATTATGCAGCACATAAAGCGCCACTGCGGCGGCAGCGGCCTTCCCTGCACCCAGTTCGGGCGTGAGTTTTTGTGTCGCGAGCAAAATGAGCAAGGTGTGGGCGAAGTCGCCGGCACCGAACAGCCCAACGGCGACCAGAAATTTCCGGTAGGGACCGGGAAGCTGTCGCAGTCCCTCGCGAAACGAAATGGAGGCGACCTTGGTTCGCGTCTCCTCCTTGACGAGAAAAACGATGCAAGCGACGGCGAGGAAGCCGGGCACAAGTGTCCAAGCAAAGAGCGTCGGGTAGTGATTTCCGTGCAACCGCAACAAAAGGTAGGCCGACGCTGGTCCGACAATCGCTCCCAGTGTGTCCATCATCCGCTCGAAACCAAAGGCACGCCCATAAGTGTCGGGAGTCACCGAGGCAGCGAGCATGGCTTTCCGTATTGGGGTGCGCACGCCGCGACCGAGCCATGCCCCTGCGCGCGCAAAAAGCACATGCCAGGCACTCGTCGCCAAACCGAACGCCGCCGTCCCTAGGGCTGTAATCACGTAACCGGCCACCGCGACCGGCTTACGCCGGACAAGACGGTCGGTCCAGTGACCCGAAGCAAGCTTGGCAAAACTCGACAGGCCGTCTGACACGCCCTCAATCAATCCAACCCACATCGCCGCGACGCCCATCGTGGCGAGAAAAGCCGGCATCGCCGTCGTCGCGATCTCATGCGACCAATCGCTGAACAGTGAAGCCAGCCCAATGCCAAGGACGGTTCGGTTTAACCAGAGCGCCTTGGACGATGGACCCGTCGAAGTCACGATTCCTCGTTTGCCTGGAACCGCCCAAACCTCAACACCAGTGTCGGCAAGATGAGCAGATTGAGCGCAGTCGAGGTCAGCAGTCCGCCGAGAATGACAATGGCCATCGGACCTTCAATCTCGCGGCCAGGCTCTCCGCTGCCGAGCGCGAGCGGCAGCAGGCCCAGACCGGTGACCAGCGCGGTCATCAAAATCGGCGAAAGGCGCTCAGAGGCTCCTCGCAGCGCGGTTTCCGCCCCCCAAGTCTGGCCTTCGGCGGCGACGAGGTGCTCGTAGTGCGAAATCATCATGATCGAATTGCGCAGGGTGATACCGAACAGCGTCACGAATCCCACCAGCGCGCCGAGCGAGAGCATCCCGCCCGAACCGAACACGGCCAGCACGCCGCCGACCAGCGCGAACGGGAGATTAGCCAGCACCAGCAGCAGATTGCGCCAGTGGCCCATGACGATGGACAGGAGCAGCACGGTGCCCAGGCCGGCCAGCGCCGAATGCACGAGCAAATCGCGTCGCGAGGCGGCCTGGCCCGCCGCGGTGCCCGTGAACGCGAGGTAAGTGCCGGGCGGCAGTTTGATTTCCGCTTGGATGCGGCGCCGCGCCTCCTCCACCAACGCGCTCGCGTCGCGGCCGGCCGCGTTGCAGGTGATGGCCTGCATCCGCCGCGCGCCTTCGTGCAACACGACGTAGCGCCCGGAGGCTTGGTAAATGTCGGCCAGTTGCCCAAGGGGTATATGCGCGCCGCTCGGGCTCTTCATCGGCAATTCGGCGACTTGCGTGATGTTGCCGCGGCTCGCGGGGTCGAGAATGACCGCGGTGTTGAAGACCCGGTTGCCTTCGTAAACCTGGCCGACCGTCGTGCCCTGATAGGCGGTGCGGACGCCATCAAGCACACTCACCGCGTCGAAGCCCCAGAGCGCGAGAGCCGCCGGTTTCAGCCGGATGACCAGTTGCGGAGTGCCGGGCGGCGATTGCACCTGCACGTCCGCCGCGCCGGGAATCGTGTTGAGCAGCCGCGCGATGTCTTTCCCGGTCGCGTCGAGCGCATCGAGATCGGGGCCAAAGAGATTGACGACCACGGAGGCGGTGTGACCGGACAGCGTTTCTTCCATGCGTTCGGTGAGGAACGTCTTCACCGCGAAGTTCACGCCGGGAAACTTCGCCAGCGCCTGACGAATCTGAAATTGCGCCTGCTCGGCTTCCTCGCCCGACAGCGGTTTCAAGTCCACGTTGAATTCGCTGTAGTGCGTGCCCCACGTATCGTCGGCCAGCTCGGCGCGACCGACCTGCTGCGCCACGGAGCGGACGAAAGGCAGTTTCCGCAATCCTTCCGTCACCTGCCGTCCGATGGCGAGCGACTCGTGGAGCGACGTCCCCGGCACCGCAGACATGTGGACGATGAAATGCCCCTCCTTCAATTCGGGCAAAAACCCGCCGCCGATGAACGGCAGCGTCGCCAGTCCGAGGGCGGTCACGATGCCCGCGGTCCAAAGCACCGCCCGCGCATTCGTTTCCACGCGCTGGAGCAGGCGCACGTAACGCGCCTTAAGCCAATGCACCACCGGCGGCTCGTCCCGCTTGAAATGTCGTCCGCCGAGAAAAACCAAACAGAGGGCCGGCGTTACGGTGAGCGCGACCCCCAGCGAGGCGAGGGTCGCGTAAATGAAGGCCAGCCCGAGCGGCGAGAACAGCCGACCCTGCACGCCGGACATCGTGAGGATGGGAAAGAAGACGAGGATGACCGCGAACGTGGCATAGACCACCGCGCTGCGGACTTCAATGGAGGCATCGAATACGACTTGAAAGTCGGAGCGCGGCTGCACCCGATGCCGGTTCTCCCGCAGGCGGCGCAGGATGTTTTCCACATCGATGATGGCATCGTCCACGACCACGCCGACGGCGATGGCCAGACCGCCAAGCGTCATCGTGTTCAAATTAATGCCGAAGCGTTGGAGCACGATGATCGCGCCGAGCAGCGAGAGAGGAATCGCCGAGCAGGATATCGCCGCCGTGCGCAATTCGAACAGGAACAGCGTCAGCACGATCACGACGAGCCCGGCGCCGATCAGCAGCGAGCTTTTGACGTTGTGCGTGGCGGTCTCGATGAAGTTCGCCGGGCGAAACAGGTTCGCGTGCAACGCAACATCCTGCGCGTCCAGCGACGGCCTCAGTTCGTCCAGGGCGTGCTCGACATCGCGCGTGACCTCCAAGGTGTTCGCGCCGAACTGGCTGTTGATGACGAGGCTGACGCCCGTCTCGCCCATGATGGCCGCCGCGCCGGCGGGCGGCTCGGGCGCTTCCACGACGTAGCCCACATCGCCGAGCCGCACGATTGCGCCCTTGCTCTGGCGGACAACGCTTTGCGCCAACTGCTCCGCCGTCAGCGACTGGCCCTCGCTCTGGAGCACGATGCGCTGGCTGTCGTTCTCGATGAATCCCGCGCCGCGCACAGCGGTTGCGCGGCCCGCGGCAGCGAGCACATCGTCCAGCGTAAGATCGTAAGCCACGAGCCGATCCGGGCGCACCTGCACTTGGAATTCCTTGGCCTCACCGCCGAACACGGAGACTTTCGCCACGCCCGGCACGGAAAGGAGGCGTTGTTTCAAGGTCCAATCCGCCAGGGTGCGCAGCTCCATCAACGAGCGTTTTTCAGAAGTCAGCCCCACGATCAGGATGGTGCTTGTCGAGGAGGTGAGCGGCGTCATGACTGGCGGCGGCACGCCCTGCGGCAATTGGCCAGTGACGGTCGTGAGCCGCTCGGCGATGGCTTGGCGCGCGCGATAAATATCCGTGCCCGATTGGAACGTCACAACAATGAGGCCCAGCCCCTGGATGGATTGCGACCGCAGCGCCTCAATGCCTTCCACTCCATTGATGGCGTTTTCAACGGGCAACGCGACCAACTGCTCGACCTGCTCCGGCGCGAGCCCCGGCGCTTCCGCCTGGATGTTCACCATCGGCGGCGCGAATTCGGGAAACACATCATATTTGGCCTGCGTGTAGGCATAGATGCCGTAGCCGGCCAGCGCCAGGGATAGCGCGATGACGAGGCCGCGAAAACGGAGTGAGAAGCGAACTATGTGGTCGAGCATGGGGCCGCCTTATTCGTTCTCTTCGCCCACCGAAATCTGCGCGCGAAACTCCTCCGACAGCAAGACCTGCGCGCCTCGGACAACGAACGCCTCACTCCGCGAAAATGCCGCCGGCTGCACCCAGCCGTCCTGCACCGGCTGCTCCGTGGAGACAACGCGCCGTGCGAACCGACCCGGTTTTATCTGCGCGTAGGCCCAGGCCTTGCCTTGCAGCCAGACGACGGCGGAGGCCGGCACGAGCGCTCCGGGTGCGGCTTCACCGGCCGGCAGCAACGCGGCGACGTTCATGCCGGGCAACAGACTGCCGCCGGCCGCGGGGATGATATAAAGAAAGCTCCGGCCCTGAATTTTCGGGTCAGTGCGCAGCGCCGCGGAAACAATTTTCGCCTCGATGAGTCCGCCTTCGGCTGTCTGCACCGCCGCACTCTCCGGTGGAGCGAGAACCTGTCCGGGCGACAACGTGACTTGGATCAGCAGATTGTCTTGGCGCAACAGCCGCTCGTATTCCGGCGTGTTTTCCACGAGCCAGGCCGAAATGATCGTGCCCCAGCGTTGCCGGGCGGTCGCCTGGGCCGCATTGAGCGCGGCCTGCGCCACTTGTGCGTTCGCCTCTTCGGCGCGCAATGTCCCTTCGGCCGCTTGCATCACTTTCTCCGAAACGTTTTGGTTCGCCTGAAACAAGCCCTTGACGCGCTCGTAGTCCTTGCGCGCGACTTCGACCGTCGCGTTCGTCTTTGCGAACTGCGCCTTGGCCGTCACGATGGCATTGCGTAGGTCGGTCAATTCGCCGGGTTCGACCACCGTGCCGTAAGCCCTCAACTGCTGGCGATGCGAAATCGCTTCAAGCTGACCCAGCACCACGCCGCTGTTGGCCCGCGTCGCGTCATCAAACGTCACGACGTTTTCGCCGTTCTCCACTTCGACGCGCCTGGGTGCCTTGACCGGCCTTTCGCGTTCGGCCTCGGCGGCGGACTCCTTCCGGCCCTCGATGAACGCGAAGACGAGCCCGCCGAGCACAGCCGCCACGACGAGAACGAAGATGAGTTTCTTTCCGAGTGATTTCATGAAATCAGGGGGTAGGGCGGTTGAGCAACGAAGCCGGCACTCCGACCGACAGGTTGGCGTCCGTCGGCCGCTGCATCGTTTCTTCGAGCTGCGCGAGCGCAAGTTGCGTCTCGCTGAAAGTCCGTGCCCGCGTCAGTTCGCCTGCGCCCAACTCAGCCTCGGCTTGCAGCAGTTCGAGGCGATCGGCCGCGCCCGCGGCCAACGACTCTCGCGAGGATTGCAGGCGATCACTCTGGCCGTGCAGGAGCGCGTCGGCGGTTTCCAGCTTTCGCAGCGCATCCCGATAACCGGCAAACGCCAGTTCGACCTGCCCGATGGCCCGCGCTTGCACGGCGGAGAAACTCGCGGCAGCCTCATGACGATGCGCTTCTGCCTCGGCAATCGGCCCCGAGTTCCGGTTGAAGACGGGCAGCGTGAACGAAACTCCCAGCGTGAATTTGTTCTCTCCTTGATCCCAAGCGTAACCCGGACCGAGATGCATGTCGGGATATTGCTTCGCGATCTCCAGTTGGAGCGCGGATTCACTCGCGTCGTATTCGGCGAGCGCGCCCAGCACGTCGGCGCGATTCAACAGCGCCTCACGCCGCCGCGCGCCAGCTTCCTCAGCCGGCGGAAGTCGGTCCGAAGTGGGAAACGTCACGGCAAGGTTTGTCACGGCGTCCGCAGGCACGCCGAGCGCGTCGGCCAGGCGCCCGCTTGCTTGCACGGCCTGGTTTTGCACGTCGCGAAGTTGGAGCGCCATTTGCGCAGCCGGGACGCGCACGAACTGCACTTCCGTCAGCGAACTTTGCCCCGCCTTCAGCCGCGCTTCCAAAAGTTCGACGATTTGGTTTTGCACCGCTTGCTGCCGGGCGAGGACCTCTTGAGCGGTTGTCGCTGCCTGCAAATCCACGAGCCCCCGGCGCACGCGGCTGCGCACCTGCCAGGCGGTGTTCGCGAAACCCAGTCGCGCGTTGTTCGCGGCGTGTTGCGCTTGCGCGAGACGATAGCCGCGTTTGCCCGCGGTTTCGAGCGGAAGGTCGAGAGTGAAGCCGAGCGTCCACGGCGACACGCCCGCGCCCGCATCGGCATCATACGTCGGCGAGAAGCCGAAGGTCGGATTCGGCCGGGCACCCGCGGTCACCAGCGCCGCCTCGGCCGCAGTGAGTTTGGCGCGGGCCACTTCCATGTCCGCGTGATAGTGAAAAGCTGCGAGCGTCAGAAGTCGCAGGTCCCACGAAACGGGCGGCCATGTCGCCATCGGTTCGGCGCCGCCTTGCGACGCGATGAATTGCCGCAGCGCGAGATCGTCGAGCGAACGGGTATTAAAACGCGCAGCCGCATCCTGCGGTGAGAGTGGTGCGGATTGATAGTGCACGCAGCCCGCCAGCGCCACAAGCGCGGCACAGCATACAGCAAAGAAAACAGGACGATGCGGACTCATGGCTCCGGGGTCAGGATACGAGTGACATGGTAGCGCTGGCGAGTGCGCAATACCTGATAGGCGCGTCCGACGTATTCCCCGATGAGCCCGATGCCCACGATGGCCACGCTCACGAGAAAGAAGAGGATGCCGAACAGTGTGAACACGCCGCCTTCCTCCGGACCGAGGATCACGCGGCGCGTGGCCAACACGAGCACGAGCAAGAAGCTGCCACCCGCGCACAGTAGGCCGAACATAGTGAACCATTGCAGCGGCGCGAGCGTGAACCCGGTAATCAGATCGAAGTTCAGCCGGATGAGCCCGTAGAGTGAATAATTAGAGATCCCCGCATGCCGTTCCTCATGCCGCACGGCCACCTCTGCGGGGTTGCTGGAAAAGACATAGGCCAGCGCCGGAATGAATGTGTTGATCGCGCCGCTGCGCACGACAGCCTCGACTACTGGACGCGTATAAGCACGCAACATGCACCCTTGATCCGTCATCTCGATGTCCGTGGTTTTACGACGAACAAAATTGACGAACGCCGACGCATGGCGGCGAAACGCGCTGTCCTGCCGGCGCTGTCGATAACCGCCAACGCAATCGTGCCCGGCGGTAATCGCGCCTAGGAGCTTAGGGATTTCCTCCGGCGGGTTTTGCAGATCGGCATCGAGCGTCACGATCACGTCGCCCCGCACCCGCTCAAAAGCTGCCATGATCGCCATGTGCTGGCCGTAGTTCGCATTGAATTCGATCACCCAAGTTTCACGCGGTCGCAGGGCGTGCTGCGTGGCGAGCAACTCTCTTGAGTGATCCGCGCTCCCGTCATTGACGAAAATGACTTCGTAAGTGCGGCGCAGTGCGTCTAGCACCGGATATAGACGGCCGAAAAGCGCCGGGAGATTCAGCTCCTCGTTGAATATGGGAACCACCACGGAGAGCCAGATTTTCCCGTCAGGAGTTTCGGTCGTTTCAGCCATGATCAATCGGGTTTGGCGATCAGGTTAACTCGGGCCAGCGGCGCTTCGGGCGATAGGGGGCGGTTCGCCAAAAGCACCTGCTCGCGAAACGTGCCCAACACGACATGGGGAAAAGGGCTTCTCGTCAGCAGGTCGGCGACGTCACGCTGGCGCGCAATGGCGAATTGCCGCCTGGGTTCACGCCACTTCGCAAGGAACGCCTCGCAGCTCAAAAATCGCGGCGCGGTTCTTTCTGGCTCGGCGTGAATCCCAAAAGCCAGCTCGCCCTCGTAATCGACGACTGAGACGAGCCGGTCGAGATACGCCGGGAAATCCTGAAAATACTCCCGGTAAGCATACACTTCGTCACCAGGCCGGAGCTGACCCGCGAGCAGCAAAGCCAGCGGCTTGGTTGAGCGACGATCCACTTTCTCACCAACCAGGTTGAGCGCAATGAACAGCGCGGCGGTCGATAACAGGAGCACTGCGAGTGCCTTGCGCTCGCCATGGCGTCGAAGCAAGGCCGCAATCGAAATGCCAGTAATGACAAAAAGGGCCGCGAGGCTCCATTGCCACGGCCGCAATTCAGCCGCCACCGCTGCGTCTCTACTCACTTTCGCGATCACAACCCCGATGGCAAACAGACCGCACAGCGCCACATACCCGATGAGCCCCTGACGAAGACCAGCCGCGCGCGGCTGGGTCCACACATTTGCCAGGTACCGTCCGATCAGCATGGCCACCGCCGGGAATACCGGCAGGATGTAAGGCACAAGCTTCGACTGCGATTTGGAGAAAAACAAAAAGATGAATGCGATCCAAATTACCAAGAACCACGCCACGCTATTTTTGTGCCGGTCGCGCCAGCCACCGGAAAGCGCTATACGGATCGCCTGCGGCAGAAACACCACCCACGGGAAAAGACCGCCCAGCAATACCGGAACGAAGAACCACCACGCTTCGTAGCGGCCATGCACCTGAGTGGTAAACCGCAGGAAATGTTCGTGAACGAAGTAGAACCACAGAAAATCGGGATTGGCCCTTGCCGCCAACACGTGCCACGGCGCAGCAATGCTCAAGAACAACAGCGTCCCCGTGAAGGGATAAAATGGTCGCAACGCGCGCCATTGGTTCAACGCCAGCACCCACAAACCCGCGACCGCGCATGGGAGCAGGAAGCCGACGAGACCCTTCGTTAGCGTCCCCAGTGCCATACTGGCGTAAAAGGCCAGAAATAGCAGTTGGCGCTTCCGGCAGGCCGGTTCACGCACCGCAAGCAAGAAGGAAAACAGCGCTGAGGCGATCCACACCGCCAGCACCAAATCAAGGAGCACTATTCGGCTTAGCACGTAGTAGAGCAGTGAAAGCGATAGCACAGCCGCCGCGCCTATTCCCGTTGCGCGACCATACAATGCCCGTCCGGCGGCGTAAGTGATGAGTCCGCCAAACACCGCGAACGCCGCGCACCAGACACGTGCGCTCCCTTCACTGACGCCTGCGATTTTAAATGTGAGCGCCGAGAGCCAGTAAACGAGCGGCGGTTTTTCAAGATACTTTACCCCGTCCAATCGCGGCGTCACGTAGTCGCCGGTCCGCGCCATCTCGCGCGGGATCTCCGCATATCGACCTTCGTCGGGATTGCTCAACGGGCGGCTGCCCAGGAAAACGAAAAAGAACACTCCCAAAACGAGCGCGAGCCGCCACAAGTCGCGCGCATAGCCCGGCGATTCGCCAGTGGAGGGAGTGGACAAGGGAGTAGTGGACGGGGGGGCGGAATTTTCCACCTCATCAGCCTAGCACCGAGCGGCTGACACGGTGCTGACCGCCAGATGACCATTTTGTTATCTGAGCTTGCCGCGGCCGGTACTATATTGCGCGGTTTGCCGGGAACACGAGGCGCACCACCGTTCCCTTCCCCACCATGCTTTCAACAGAGACCGTCCCATGATGCATCGCCATGATCGATTTGACAATCGACAATCCGAGACCAAAGCCGCGTTTTATCTCCGAGGTGTACAGTGTCACCTCCACTCGATAAAATCGGTCGTAGATGCGGGACAAATACTCGGCGGGGATGCCCGAACCCGTGTCACGCACGCAAATCTCCAGGCCGCCGTCGGAAAGCGTCTCGGCCGTAATTTGGACCATTCCGCCGCGTGGCGTGTGCCGCAGGGCATTCGAGAGCAAATTGCTGAGCAACCGGCGAAATAATACCGTGTCACCGCGCAACCGCGCTTCCCCGTGCTGGCTAAGTTGCACGCCCGTCTCTTCGGCAACGGCATCGTAATACTCCAACACTGCCGCGATTTCCCGCCGCACGTCCAGTTCCTCACCGCTAATCTTAGTTTCGGTGCTCTCCGCCTGGGCGATGAACAGCAGGTTGTCGATCAGCCGGCTGAAACGGTCGAATTCTTCGAGGCTCGATTCGAGGACGGCCCGGTATTCCTCGGGCAGGTTGGCTTGGGTGAGGGCAATCTCAGTTTCGCCGCGCAGGTTGTTGATCGGCGTCCGTAACTCATGCGACAGGTTGGCCGAAAACTGCGCCAGCCGGTCGAACGACTCTTCGAGGCGTGCCAGCATCTTTCCAAATGCGTCCGCCAGTTGCGCCAGTTCGACCGGCCAGCCCGCGGTATCAAAATGCGCACGAAGCAGTCGCGCTGTCACTTGTGTTGTCGCGCTCGCCAGCGTCTCCAGTGGGCGGAGCGCAGAGCGCGCGACCCACGCTCCAATCAGCGCCGCCAGCACAACGCCCACCGCCAAAGCCAGCCCCATGTTTCGCCGCAACACCACGCCGAACTGAACATCCGACGATTGGTTCAAGGCGAGTTGCAGCACGAGGCCGTCGTGCGAACCGCTATCAATCCGCAAGGTCGCCAGCAGGAAGCGCTGGCCGGCCGCGTTCTCCCACGACTTGAATTCAGGTTGCTGTCTGGCCGGCGGCGGAAATTCGCTCATTGGTAGCGGGGCGATGCCGGGCGTCGCTCCGCTCATCCGGCCGTCTGCATCGATGATCCGCACGTAGAGGGTCGAAAGAGAGGACTGGCCCGGGCCGGCCTTCAATCGCGCGATCAATCGTGGCGCCTGCTCTGGTGCCTCAAGAATGAGTGCACGCAACAAAGCGCCTTGTTCGAGCAGGAATTCGCGGTCTTCTTTCTCGATCTGAGCACGCAGCGATAAATACAAGCCGGCCAGGCACGCCGCCAACAGCACCGCCACCGATCCGACATAGAAGCCTGTGAGCCGGGTTGTGAGCGACCATTGCCGACTTGTAAGGGCCGATTTCTTAGATGCGGTTGCCATGTTCCAAATCGGTCAATGTGTAGCCGACTCCGCGAACGGTGTGGATTAGCTTCGTCCGGAAAGGGTCGTCAATTTTCCGTCGCAACCGGCGAATTGCGACCTCCACCACGTTGGTATCACTGTCGAAATTCATGTCCCAAACCTGCTCGGCGATGACTGTGCGAGACAGCACCTCGCCTTGCCGACGTGCAAGCAGCGCGAGCAACAGGAACTCCTTTGCCGTCAGATCGCGCCTCTGGCCTCCGCGCACCGCCCGCATTCGCGGCAAATCTAGTTCAAGATCGGCAACCCGGATAACCGTGTCGGTCTCCCCACCTTTAACACGACGCAGGATTGAACGAAGCCGCGCGAGCAACTCGGAAAACGAAAAGGGCTTCACGAGATAATCGTCGGCTCCGAGTTCAAAGCCGCGCAGCCGGTCGGCAACCGCGTCACGGGCCGTGAGAAACAAGACCGGAGTCCGATCACCTGTCGCACGGAGAGCCGATAGGATGCCAAATCCGCTGAGCTGCGGCAGTGCAACATCCAAGATAATGGCGTCGAACCGCTCCGTTTTCGCAAGTGCCAGCGCCTCATCACCGCGGTCACTGACCATCGGCGCGAACCCGTTTTGCGCCAGCCCCTTTTTCAGGAACGCCGCCGTTTTGGGTTCGTCTTCGACTACGAGCACACGCATTGTCGCCAGCCAATCGCTCCAGCCCCATTGACGCAAGAAGAGCCTTGCCGGGCTCGGAAAGACCGTCATTGAGCACCGTCGCTACCGGGCAAAAAGGGGCACGCGCGCCTCGAATGCGGTGGCCGGATTTTTCCCGGCACACCACGCTTGGCTTTGGATTCCGTCATGCGGTATTCGAAACGCGACGCCCCCCCAATTCGATGTCCAACTAACGAAAAGCCTTCCCGCCATAGCGCGCGGGAACCAAGTTCCCGCGCGATGGCGAGCAAGCGGTTGTATTTGGCGATGCGCTCGGAGCGGCAGAGCGAACCGGTCTTGATCTGCCCCGCTCCGATACCCACGGCAAAATCGGCGATGAACGAGTCTTCGGTCTCGCCGGAGCGATGGGGAATGACCGTGCCGTAACCGGCCTTCTGGACCATCGCCACAGTCTGGAGGGTTTCACTGACGGTCCCGATCTATTTGAGCCTGATGAGAATCGCGTTGGCGATGCAGGCCTTGATGCCTGCGGCGAAAATCTTCGGGTTGGTGACGAAGTTGTCGTCGCCGACGAGCCGGAGTTTGCGGCCGAGCGCCTTTTTGAATCGGTTTGCCGACCTCTCGGGCCAGCTCGAGCAAATGGCAGGCACCGGGGTCATTTTTGGAATGTTTCACAGACGCTAAGAGGCTGGGCGTAACAATCTCAGCGAGTTGCCAACAACAAGAAGGGTCGCGCCCGTGTCAGCCATGATTGCCAGCCAAAGGCTGGCGTGACCGAGGAGAGTCAGGATGAGAAAAAGCGCTTTTAGAGCTAGGGCGAACGCGATGTTGAAGCGAATGATGCCGAGCGTGCGCCGGCCGAGTCGGATGGTTTCGGCGATTTTGCCCAAGTCGTCCGTCATCAACGTGACATCCGCCGTTTCGATAGCCGCATCCGTGCCGACGCCACCCATCGCGATACCGACCGTGGCCGTTGCCATTGCCGGCGCGTCATTCACCCCATCACCAACCATGCCGACCGAGCCGTGCTTTTCCCGGAGCGCCTTGACGGCTTCAACTTTATCGGCCGGCAGCAAGTCGCCGCGCGCTTCGTCTATGCCCACTTGTTTCGCGATGGAGTCCGCCGTGCGCTGATTGTCGCCGCTCAACATCACAACGGATTCAATTCCCGCGGCGTGTAACGCCCGGATGGCCTCTGCGGCATGGGGCCGCACGGTATCACCGACCGCGATGATGCCGAGCACTTCGCCTGCACAGTTGTCATGCGGCCGATGGCCGACGACGATCACCGACTGACCTTTGCTTTCGATGGCAGCCAAGCGGCGCTCGATGTCCTCTGAGCATACGCCCAGTTCATGCGTATAGCGGTGATTTCCGACAAAGTAAGCGTGCCCCTCGACAACGCCCTCGGCCCCGCGACCACTCCGGGCCTGAAAGTTTTCCGCGCGCGGGAAGGCGACGCCTCGGGTTTTGGCATGATCAACCACGGCTTTTGCCAACGGGTGCGATGAGTGGTCGTCAATCGCCGCTGCGATGCGAAGAATTTCCTGCTCGGAGTTTTGATGGAGCATTTCGACACCTTGCACCTGCGGCTTGCCCTCTGTGATCGTGCCGGTCTTGTCCACCGCGAGGGCCTTGAGCTTCGCAATGGATTCCAGATGCGCTCCGCCTTTCACGAGCACACCGCGTTTCGCCAGTGCGGTCAGACCGGCAACGATGCTCACCGGAGTGGAAATCACCAGCGCGCACGGGCAGGCGATGATCAACAGAACGCAGGCGCGATAGAGCCATTGCGACCAGTCGCCGTGCAGCAGGAGTGGAGGCACAAGAAAAATGAGCAGCGCAATTACCGTAACCGCTGGCGTATAATACCGGGCGAACACATCCACAAACCGCTGCGTCGGGGCTTTCTGTTCCTGCGCTTCCTTCACGAGGCGAATGATGCGGGCGAGTGTGGAGTCTCCGGCCACCTTGGTAACGCGGATTTCCAACGAGCCCTCACCGTTGACGGTGCCGGCAAAAACCGGGTCCCCCGGTTTTTTATCCACCGGAACGGACTCACCGGTGATCGGCGCTTGGTTGACCGCCGATTCACCGACGAGCACGGCACCATCGAGCGGGATGTTCATCCCTGACTTCACCGCGACCGTTTCGTCTACGCGCACCTCTTCCGCGGGCACTTCGGTAAACTTACCGTCGCGTTTTACCGTCGCATTCTTCGGAGCAATTTCCAATAACGCCTCGACGGCGCGTTGCGCACGCCGGTCCGCCCAACCTTCGAGCCATTCCGCGATGCCAAAGAGGAACACCACGGTGGCGGCCTCGGCCCATTCGCCAATGACGGACGCGCCCACCACGGCAATGACCATGAGCGAGCTGATATTGGGCCGCATTGCGCGCAAGGCAGCCCACGCTCCTGGCAGCAGCATCCATCCTCCGACGGAAATCGCAGCCAAGAATACACCGGTGGCCAGCAGCTCCGGGCCGATTTGGAGCCAGTGCAGCAGCAAGCCCACCCCGACCAAGATCCCGGAGACGGCAAGACTCACCGTGACAGCTCGGCTATCGCTGTTCTCATGGTTGCACCCCTCATGGCCATGATCGTGACCCTTGTGTTCGTCGTGGTCATGGTCGCAACCGTGCTCCTGCTTATCGTGCGGTTCGCTCGTGTGATCGTCGGAGGCCATAAGATTACATGCTATTTCTCAAACAAAATGACGAACAAACCCAGCAAACAGAGCAGCCCACCGAGCACGCCGCTCTCGTAACGTTCGACCCATTTCATCTTGAGTTTTTCAAGGCCGATAAGGGTAAGCCAGGTGAACACCACCATGCCAAGCACCGTGCCAATCGAAAGAATGGCTGTTAGCAGAGCGAAGCCGCTCCACCCATAGCGCACGCCCGAGACATAAACGGGGATGAAGCCTTCACAGGGTGAGAAGGTGAGCAGCACGAACAGACTCACCATCGCGGCCCAGTCAGATTTTGCCGGTGCTGGCGGCTTTACCTCTGGCTCCGAATGGTCGTGTCCGTGCTCGCCGTGATGATGATCCTCGATAAACTCCACCTCGTGTTTGTGGACATGGTTCCCGTGACCCAGTTCGAGAAACACCCTGAATTCATGTGGCTCGGGAATGTCCTCGTTGGATTCCAGGTAACCCGGACCCGTCTTGAAGGTGAAAACCTGCCGGGTGGCATCAGGCCGCAGCGTGTTCAGGCCGATGTTAACAGGAGAAGGCGGAGCCGCCTCACCGTTTTTCGCATCGGTGAAATAGAGCCGGAAACGTGGCGGCACTCCGGTCTCGAATACACTCAATTCGATGTTGCCGTGACCAGTGTCCACCAAGGGACCACCGTGCGCGCCGTGCTTGTGATCGTCGCCCTCAGCGTGCTCGGGGTGATGATGCCCGCCAAACATGTGGCTGTGCCCGTGACCATGCCCGGAAAACTGACGGTAAACGTAAAACAGACCGAACGCCAGCAGCGCTCCGCCCGCAATGCGGGGAAACCACGCTCCGACGCGCTCGTTGAGCGCAAAGCCCAGCCACGCCACCAGAAACCCCAGAATTGCGGTAAAAAGCACATGGCCCGACCCGCAAATGGCCGTCACGAGCAAGGTTTTCCCCCGGCTCCACTTCTGCACGCGCCCCGTGAGGACGAACGGCAGCCAATGTGTCGGAATTGCCGCGTGCAGGAACGCGATGGTGAAGCCGGTGACGGCGATGGTGGTGAGGACGGTAGAGTTCATCGGGGTGACCTATGCCCCCTCCCCCCATAGCCCGCAAGCTTGATTATCGGCTCGCGGCAAGCGGAATTCTTGCGCATGATCGGCTCATGTCTAGCCATCACCCCGAGTCCCATCCCCCGGAGGAAACCCAAGCCTTGACCACCCGGCTGCGCAAAATCACCGGGCAGCTCAACGCCGTCGAACGCATGTTGGCCAAGGACTACGACTGCCCTGAGGTCCTTATGCAGTTGGTGTCCGCCCGACGCGCCATCAAGGCACTTTCCGAAAAGCTCATTCACTCGCACATGGAGCACTGCATCGAGCACGCGTCGTCCCCCGCCGACGCGCGCCGTAAATTGCGTGAACTTATGAGCGTGTTGGAACGCTACGTTGACTGAGTGCGGATTCACCGTCGGGTGTTTGCCGGTAGCCTCTCTTCCTTGCGCAACTTTCCGTCGCGGTATTTGCGCCACCAGAACCGAACCGACTCAGCCAATGCGCCGACAGCAATTCCTATAATTCCGCCGGCCTGCATGACGATCATACTGCGTCGCCTGACTATCTCGATGACTAGGCCCACGGCCATTCCCGCGCAGGCACCCACTACCATCCCGGTCATGGCAAATTGAGGTCTTGGCGACTTTCGTTTGCTCATGGCCGTTCTCCGAAACCGTGCTAGCCGTGATGCGCCGCGTCGTTCCCTTCATGCGCCCGTACTTCGATCCGGAACGTGCCAGGAGGCAGCGGGTCGAGTGGGACGCGATAGATTGCGTCGTCGGGCCGACGGTAACGGCGTGGAATTTGCCGGGGTTCGAAATGCTCGACGGTCTGACGCAGCACCTGCCCGGTCGCGTCGTAAAGTGTAACGTCAAGGTGGGTCTGAGTGGTGTCTTCAGCCTCCAGCCGCTTCAGGACAAAACCTCTCACGACCAGCGGGCCGCCTTTCCGCTCCAGCCAGATTTTCTCGACGATAACGACGGGGGAATCTACCCGTTCCAACTGGATTTGAGCCACGTCGGGCGGAGCCCGGAAGGGAGTGGCGCAGCCGACCAGGCCGAAAACGGCAATGGTGGCGGAGAGAACCTGGTTTAGTGTTTTCATGTGAGTTCCTGAGTTGAGGGTGGTTCCGGCAGATGCACGTCCGGCGCGGGCAGTTCATCGCGCTCGAAAACCTTATAAAGCGTCGGCAGGATGAAGAGCGTGAGCAGGGTAGAACTGATCAGGCCGCCGATGACGACGGCTGCGAGCGGTTTCTGGATTTCGCTGCCCGGGCCCTGGGCGAAAAGCATTGGGATCAGGCCCAGGGCGGCGACGCTGGCCGTGATAAGCACCGGACGCAGCCGCAGCACCGCCCCTTCGATCACCGCAAGTTCGATCTTCATGCCCTCTCGTCGCAGCTCATTGAAATAGCTCACCATCACAACGCCGTTGAGCACGGCGACGCCGAACAAGGCGATAAAGCCCACGCTGGCGCTGACGCTCAGGTTGAAGTCGCCGATGATGAGCGCGAGAATGCCGCCGATCATGGCAAACGGGATGTTCAGGATGATGAGCACGGCCTGCTTGACCGAGTTGAACGAACTGAACAGCAGCAGAAATATGCCCGCGATGGTGATAGGCACGACAATGGCAAAGCGTTTCATCGCCCGCTGCTGATTCTCGAACTGCCCGCCCCACGTCATGAAATAGCCCGGGGGCAGCTTCACGGCGGCGGCGATTTTGGCTTTCGCCTCCTGCACGAAGCCGCCGAGGTCGCGGTCGGTGACATTGGCGGAGATGATGACCCGCCGCTGGGCCATGTCGCGGCTGATCTGCGCCGGTCCCTCGGTGACGTAGATCTTCGCGAGCTGGCCGAGCGGGATAAGCGCGCCGGATGGGGACGGGATGAGGATGTTGCGGATGGGTTCGACGTCGTTGCGGGCCGTCTCAGGGAAGCGGACGGCGAGGCTGAAGACTTTCATGCCTTCATAGACCTTGGTGGCCTCCTTGCCGCCGATGGCGACCTCGACGACATCCTGTACGTCGGAAACGTTGATGCCGTAGCGGGCGATCTTGGCGCGGTCGATCTCGATACGCAGGTAGGCAAGACCGCTGATTTTCTCGACGCTAACGTCGGTTGCGCCCCGGACCTTGCCCAGCACACGAGCGACGGCTTCACCCTTGGCGGTGAGCACGTCGAGGTCTTCGCCGAAGATCTTGATGCCGATAGTAGATTTCACGCCGCTGACGAGTTCGTCCACGCGCATCGCGATGGGCTGGGTGAAGCTGACCGAGATGCCGGGGATTGTGGCCACGACCTCGCGCATTTTGGCGACGAGTTCATCCTTGGTTTTCGCGGTCGTCCATTCGGTGTAGGGTTTAATCATCACGTAAGTGTCGCCCAACTCCACGCCCATTGGGTCGTTGGATTTTTCGGCGTGGCCGGTGCGCGAAATTACCGTGATGACCTCGGGAAATCTCATCAGCACATCCTCGACCTTGGTCGCAAGTTCGGCGGATTGCGCGACCGAGATGCTCGGCAGCCGGGCGACGGTCACGAGGATCGAGCCTTCCTCCAGTGGCGGCAGGAATTCCGTGCCGATGCGCGGCACGAGGGCGAAGGAGCCGCCCAGCGCCAGGACGGCGGCGAATACAACCAGCACTGGGTGCCGCACGCAGGGACGGAGCGCGAATGCATAAGCCTGCTTCAGCCAGCGAATGTGGAAAGGGTCCTGGGCGTGAGGCGATTGCTTGAGCAGCAACGTGCAGAGCATCGGCACGAGGGTAAGCGACAGGATGAGCGAACCGAGGAGCGCAAAGGCGATGGTGAACGCGAGCGGCGCGAACATTTTACCCTCGAAACCTTCCAGGGTGAGGAGCGGCAGGAAGACAAGGATGATAATGAAGATGCCGAAGACCACGGGCCGGCCGACTTCCTTGGCGGCATAGAGCACAGTCTCGACCTTGCCGGCGTGGACATGGTTCAACCTGCCGGGTGGCTCGGTGAGATGCCGGTGGATGTTTTCCACCATGACCACCGCTCCGTCGGCCATCATGCCGATGCCGATGGCGAGACCGCCCAGCGACATGAGATTCGCGCTCAGGCCATACCAGCGCATCATGATGAAGGCAAAGAGCGCGGCGAGCGGCAGCACGAGGGTGACGATGATCGCGCTGCGCAGGTCGGCCAGCAGCACCAGGAGCATGATGAAAACGAAGATGCCGCCTTCCTGGAGTGCCTTGGTCACTGTGTGAATGGCAGTCGTGACGAGGTAGGTGCGGTCGTAGAAGGGCACCAGTTCCACGCCCGGGGGCAGCGCCTTGGCCAGGCCGGGGAGCTGTGCCTTCACGGCATTGACCACATCCCGGCCGCTCGCGCCCTTGAGCATCTGCACGATGCCGCAGACCACTTCGCCCTTGCCGTCGGCGGTGACGACGCCCTGACGCAGCTCCGCTCCAATTTTCACCTCGGCCAGATCCCGCACAAAAACTGGCGTGTGTCCGTGGGTCGCGACTATGATGTTTCCGATGTCGCTCAGGTCCTTCACCAAACCCAGCCCCTGCACGATGTATTGCTCGGAGCCGTGTTCGATGAAGTTGCCGTTGGCGTTGGCGTTGTTCTTTTGCAGCGCTTCGAAAACCTGCGCGAGTGAGATTCCGAATGACACGAGTCGCTCCGGGTTGACGATCACCTGATACTGTTTCACCCGCCCGCCGAACGAACTGACATCCGCGACACCCGGCACCGTGCGCAGCAGCGGACGAACGAGGTAGTCCTGCAGGGTGCGGAGTTCGGTGGCGTCGTATTTTGGATCCTTGCTGACGAGCGTGTATTGGAACACCTCGCCGAGGCCGGTGGTGATCGGCCCGAGTTCCACGTCCACCCCGGGGGGCAGGCCTTCCCGCACGCTTTGCATGCGCTCGAAGACGAGCTGCCGCGCGAAGTAGTCGTCCACGCCATCCTCGAAGACGACCGTGATCATGCTGAGTCCGATCTTCGAGACGGAGCGAACCTCGCTCAGGCGCGGCAGTCCGCCCATCCCGATTTCGATGGGGCGCGTGATGAGCTTTTCCACTTCGAGCGGCGACATGCCGCCCGCGCCGGCCAGAATCTGCACCTGCACCGTGGTGACATCGGGGAAGGCGTCGATGGGAATGCGCTGCCACGCCAGAAAGCCGGTCGTACCGAGGATAAGCGTGCCGAGGAAGACCAGCAGGCGCTGGCGGACGGAGAACTCGAGGATGAGCTTGATCATTTTAGTCGGCCTCCATTTCGCTCTTCAGCAGCTCGGACTTGAGGATGAAACTTCCGGTGGTGACAACCAGTTCGCCCGCCTTCACTCCCTCCAGAACTTGCACCCGGCCGTGCTGCTCCAGGCCGAGTTTTACCACGCGCTTCTGAAACTTCCCGTCGCCCAGCGCCACGAAGACGATCTGCGCCTCACCCTCGGTTTGCAGCGCCGTGTCGGGCACCACTAGCACATTCTCGACCATTGTGGTCGTGACTTCCAAGTCGGCGAACATGCCTGGCTTCAACCGTCCGTCCGGGTTGCTGGCCTCGATGCGCACTTCCAGCGTGCGGGAATCCTTTTCGACCCGGTTGCCGAGCAGGAGGACCTTCCCGTGAAAAGTCTCATTGGGATAGGCTAGTACGGTGAACGCTGCCTCCTGGCCGACGTGGATGGCTCCGATGTCACGCTCCTTGATTTCGGCCAGCACCCACAGATCGACCGGATCACTGATGGTGTAAATTTCCGTGTCCCGGCCGATGAGTTCACCGACCGTGCTCTTGCGCTGGGTGATGCTGCCGTCAATCGGGGCCTTGAGCTCAAGCGGTTTGCCAAGCAGTTCCGGGGTCTGCACGAGGCCAAGCACCTCGCCGGCCTTCACCGATTCATTCAGGTCGTAGTTCAGCTTGATGAGCCGGCCTTCGAGCGTGCTCGTGACTTTGGCGGTCTTGTTGAGATTTTCGCTCACCCGGCCGATGGCCTTGAGGGTCATGGCGAGGCTGCCGCGCGCGACTGCCTCGGTCTGGATGGAGGCATGCGCGAGGCTCTCTTTGCTCAGGGTGACGGTGTTATTTTCGCCTGTTGACGCGGCTTCGGTCGCCGGCTGGGCGGCGGGTTCGCTTTTACCGCAGCCGGCGAGTGCGGCGAGCAGGGCAAGGGCCGCGAAGCGGCAGGGCAGGAATGATTTCATGGGAGGCTGGAGGATGTTTGTTGAAGGATTACTGAAGGGAGATGCCGACGGCTGATTCGAGTTCGGCGCGACTGCGGGTGACATTTGCGATGGCTTCGTGGTAGTCGGCCAACGTGTCAAAATAGGTGCGCTTGGTGTCGAGGTAGATGAGCAGAGAGGTCGCGTTCTGCGTGTAGCTTCTCTCCGCTTGCTCCACGACGGCCTTGAGCTGGTCGAGGTAGGCGGGCGAATACAGCGCCAGTTGCGCCCGGGCGCCCGCCAGTTGAGTGGCTGCCTTGGCGACCGCCCCGGTGATTTCCCGACGGAGGCGCTCTGTTTCGGCGAGCACCTTGCGCTGTTCAGCGGTGGCGGTGAGGATTTCACCCTGCCCGTAGTTCTTGCCGGGCAGCGCCACGGTCGCGCTGATCCCGAGGATCTGCTCGGATTTGCTGTATTCGAGCGAGGGACCCACGGTGAGGTCCTGTTTGCGGACCAGCCGCGCCTTGCGGATGTTCAGGCCGGCGATCTCCGCCTGCATGGCCTGCACGCGCAGGCTGGGATTTTCGGCGAGGGCCAGGGCGACCAAGTCGCTCATGGGCCGCGCGAGCGCCCCGTCCAATACACCCGACACTTCGAGGGGCGCAGAAGGATTGCGACCCAGCAGTAAGTTCAATTCCACCTGTGCGGCGGCGATCTCGTTCTCAGCCGCCTGCAGCAGTTTCCGGGCGTTGATGACTTCGCCCTGGCTCTTAATTGCCTCGAAATCCGAGGCGTAGCCGCTCTCCGCACGCCTGACGGCGGCCTGCTGAAAAGTTTGGGCGGATTCAAGTTGTTGCTGCCGCAGGCCAACAATGGCCTGCGCCGCAAGCAATTCGTAGAACGTCTTGCGCACTGCGGCGGTGACTTGGAATCGCAGGCCCTCGATACCGAGCTTGCGCAACTCGACATTGCGCTCGGCAATCGACACAAGAAGTTCTCGTTTGCCCGGGAAGACAAATTGCCGGCTCAGAGCCAGCGTGCCCTTGAATTCATTGTGAGAGCTGTCGCCCTCGCGGACGTGCTTCAGGCCGGGGGCAAAGGTAAGCTCAGGATTGGGCCGGATGCTGGCGGTCTGGACTTCACCGCGGGCGGAGTCGATGTCGGCTTCGATTACGCGAAGGGCTGGGCTTTGGGCGACCGCCTCCGCAATCGCTGAATCCAAAGTCAGTTTGTCGCCCGGCACCGTTATTGCGGGCGAGGCGGCCGGAATTGGCTCATCGGCGCACAGAACGGGCCGGGCAAAGCCCAAAGCAGCTCCGATGGAGAAGAGGAAAAAAGGAAATTTGGAAGCGGTCATGGTTGTTTGAAAATAAAGTGGGCGGACAATACGCGGGCACGGCACGGCCCGGAACAACGCGACGCGCACAGGCGTCAGCGAACGTAGGAGGAACGCCAATCAGTCCGCGCAGGGACTAATCAGGCGACAGACAGAGACGGAGCGCGGGGTGCTGGGGCAGCCCGCCGCACAAAATGCCAGGTCGAAACCCAATCCCGCGGTCGATCAAACGATTCGCGGGGCAAAATGACGGCCACAGGAGCCGTAGCTAAACTCACCAGATGAGAGTGGAGGTAGCAGGCACACGCGAGCAGGGCAGGCGTGGGCACCTTCAATGTATCGGTGACCGGCTTGTAGGCACCGTCTTCCACGGTCCCGCAGCCATCCTGGGCGCCGCCAGCACCGGCAGCGCAGTTGTCAGAGCAGGTCTGCGCAAACAATCCGGTCGCTTCCAGCGCACAGTGCTGCGTTGCCGGCAGCCACAGGACTGCCAGGAGCAAGCTGAAGAATGGAAGTAGCCGTCCCACGAAGAAACCGACCGTTTCGTTTTCCACCGGATGTGTCAAATTCAATGGCGACGTCCGGTATGATGTATCAGGACTTCCCGGTTAGTCCTTCTTTGAGTGGCTTGCAAACCGTCGCAGAGACACAGAGCGGAGTGCATTGGCCTTCTTCTCGGGAACCGAAGCCCTCTGCCGAGGGATCGACTGCACATTCAGCCTCGCAGCGCTGATTTGCGGCCGGAGCCTTCGCCAGCCAATATGAGCCTAAGACAATTGCCCCGGCAATTCCCTGTGCTGCCAGCGTCTCAACAGTTGGGAAAACTGCGAACCACAGGCCCATCCAGCCCGGAATGACATTGGCCAGCCCGCCGATTTGCGTGGTCGGAATCCAGTGAGCCAGCTGCATTTCCTGTGCCTCTTCACCGACCATGACAAGGAGCACGATGCCCAGGAGAACCCCGGTCAGCACCAGCATTCTCCGGTAGGGCAGTTTTTGATGCGCGATGAAAGTCAGTACCGCCACGATGCCGGTCAAAAGCAGGCCCCAGAGGACGCCTTGTAACACGACCGATCCACCGAGCTTAAGCATGTAGCTCTGAAGGAACAGCACGACTTCGAACCCTTCACGATAAAGCGAAGAGAAGCCCAGCAACCCAAGGCCCAACACCAGACGGGAACGGGAGCTATCTTGGCAGTCCGCTTCCTTGAGCAGTGTCCGCTTGCGCTTGTTGTGCAGCCCAATCCAGCCACCCCAATACATTTTATGGAAAAACCAATTCATCACCACGAGCAGGACAACGACGGCCAGAAGTCCGGTCGCGGCCTGCACGTTCAAAGCCGAAAATTTTTCAGTCAGGTCTGAGACGATCCCGACGACGACAAACCAGGTGATCAGGGTCGCGAAAAGGCCGATGCCAGCCCCCACTGCCACCGGCCGCCGGTGCGCACGGTTGGCCCCGACCATGCTCGCGGTGATAGCGGATAGAACGAGAATGCATTCCAATCCTTCACGAAAAACGAGCACCCCAATGTCCAGAATGGCCACGGTCGGGCTGGCCTTGGCGTCTATCGTTAGCGGGTTGGGATTGCCGGCCGCAGTGATTCCTTGCCAGACCAAAGTGGCGATAACTACCAACGCTGCGGCACCCAAGAGGGTGCGCAGAAGAATCGGCCGATAGTTGATCGAGGCGGTATGCGACATGGCAGAGTTTGAATAAAGAGACCCGTTCTCATTCCGCTTCAAGCCTAATTTGAGAACGATTCTCAAGCGTGATTGAATTCAGCTCAGTTACGTGTTTAAGGGGCGGCTGGCGGCTGAGATCGCGCTGGTGGCAAGTTCTATAGCCCCAACGGGATGTCCCTCTTGGTCGGAGTTAGAGGAGCCGATGCCGCGCGCACCGTGATCCGACTAATGAATGACTCCCCTTTGTCTGTCTGGGAACGGAATTTGGCCGGCATGTCGCGCAGGCAATCGAGATGAAAACTGGCGATCTCAGGCAGGAGCAGGGCCAGGCGAGCGCCGTCCAACACGACTTCATGATTGGCGAATGAGAGCACCAGTTGCTCGCTTTCGCCGGTGCCCTGATGACACGCGGCAGCAAAGCCAGACCACGGGAGCACCCATTTCTCTCCGTTCCATGAATGAATTTGTAGCGAACGCACCTGCGCGTCCGCCAAGTCGCTCGACCGACTGGACGGCTGCTCTGCCGCCCGGCGCTGTTGGAGTGTTTCTTGAAGTGTGCTCATAAAGCGATTTTGGCCCGGTTGGCGTTTCGGGCCGGAAGCCGCATGACGGCCTCGTGTAAACGCACCCGTTCGGTTGCGGCCAGCGCCCGGCGCGTCCATGCGGGCAGGCGGTGGCGGAATCCGCGACGGGTGGATGATTCGGGTGGAGAGAGTTTCATTTCCAAGGCGAGGCCACGGTCCCCGCTTTGCTGGATGCTGGCGCGAAGCTCGGCTTTGTTTTCCGTGAAAACGATGACCCGTTTCCGGCCGCGAGAAATGGAGACATACCACTGGTTGTGATTCGTTGCGGCGCGGCAGCCCGCATCCGCCACCAGCACGGTATCAACGGTCTTGCCCTGCGAAGCGTAAGACGTGACGGCATAGCCGCGATTGAACAACCGCTGTTGCGGCGAAAGCGTCTTCACTGTGAGGCGGTCGTCTTCAACGGTGAGCGCGCCATCGGCGGCGACGCGGCGCACCGTCACGAGTTCACCGTTGGCGATGGGAAGCCCTTCCCGGGATTTCCCATTGAACTTCAGTTGTAGCCGGTCGCCGGGGGCGACGTTGGTTTCCCGCTCAACTGCAATGGCCAGCCGGTGAGTGTGGCGGTAACTCATGGTCGAGCGCCGGCCATCCTTGATGAGCACCAGGCCCCGTTCGTTCGTTCCGGCGATGGGGCAGAGATCGCCCTTCGCAAAACGACCATAGCGTTTGATGACGTAGGCAAATTGGCCCGGTTGATAAAACCGGGTGTCCCGTTTTTCGGCTTCGTTGAGGTCCACCGCTTGATAGGTCTTCAACGCGACCCCGGAGGCGATACGCCCACTCGTCTGGAGTTCCGCCCGAATCGCTTCGTTCATACCGTTCACCTCGTTCCAAGTTTGAGCCACGACCAGGACGCGTTCGTGACGCTCAATGCTGGCGAGGTATTCCCGAGCGAGTATTGCGCGGCGGTCATCGGGCGCGACCTCGCGGATACATCCCAGCCGATCCAAGCCATCGAAGGACTCTTCGATGCGCCCGGCCGCCGCCGCCTTTACCGCCCGGCGGTAGGCCGCCACGAACGCGCGCTCTGCCATCGATTTGGCCCGCGCCGGGTCTTGCCGACGAATCTCCCGCAGCACCGCCGCCTTCAGACCGCTGAACTCCTCGATCGCTCGCAGCGCATCCGAAGCAGGCACGGCACCATGCTGCCGGGTATCACCCGACAGGATCAACCGACCACCATGCCTTTTTACCAAAGCCACCAGCTCGCCCAGTTGCTTCCCGCCTATCTGGCCCGACTCATCCACCAGCACCACCGCCCGGGGCGGCAGGGATTGGCTCTGGAGGCAGAGCGACAGAGTTGAGGACGGGAGCCCATCTGCGCAGAGATCGGCGACCTGCTGGCGTTGCGGGGCCAGCACGACCACCGGATGGTCGGCGGCCCGAAGCCCCTGCGTCACTTCGCGCAGGGTGAAACTCTTGCCCGTGCCAGCGCTGCCCCGAAACAGGGTGATGAAGTCCCGGCTGGCGAGGATCTGCCTCACGGCCACC
>JAYUBJ010000548.1:0-3980 GCA_043740915.1 Verrucomicrobiota bacterium | reverse complement strand
GGGGTTCCTGACCGGGTGCCGCCCGCAAGCCAGCCGCCCCGTGCTGCTGCCGCCGTTGCCGCGCTGGCGCGTCACGTTTAATTTTCTCTGCGCCTGCGCCTTGCTGGCCGCCGCTGCCGCGCAAGGGTTGGCGTGTTTTTACGCCCAGCAAGCGGCCGCGGCCAGGTCTGCCGAGACGAAAGTGGCGGCCTTGGGCCGGGCGTTGCGTTGCTGGCCTTGGGCTACCGACCGGCGAATCGCCTTGACCCGGATCCAAGCGGAACCGCTCGTCCGGATTTCGCGCACCCAGCGGGCAAGTCTGGCGGAGTTGATGCGTGGCGAATTCACGCCCGCGGTGGCGCGCGACCCATACCACTGGGAATTGCGGCTGCAACGCGCCTGGTTTGATCTCGCCTTTCTCACCAACCAGGTCCGCGCGGTGGCGGAGGCCCGCGAAGTGGCGCGGCTCAACCCGCTGCAACCGCTGATCCCGCTGGCGTTCGCGCGGCAGTTGGCCGGGCGTGATCCGGATCTGGCGTGGGATTTTCTCCGCGCCACCGATCTATCCAGCGGCCGTTATTTGACGGAGGCGCTGGATCTGGCCTGGCAGATCCGCGGCGACACGGCCTCGCTGCGGGCCGTGACTCCGGACACGGTGGGCGGCGGCATGGCGCTGGGGAATTTCGCGTTGGGGAAGGGCTTCTTTCCGCTGGCGGCGCAGTCCTTTCTACGGCTGACCAATCGGGTGGATCCGCCGCAACTCGCCGGGAAGTTGATCGAGGCCCGCCGGCCGGATCTGGCCATCGCGGTGCTTCCTCGGCCCCCGGTTACGGTCGCCGCCAGACTGGTGATGGCCCGGGCGCAATACGAAACCGCGGCTTACTCCTTGGCGATTTCTTACGCGGAATCCATCTGGCTCGGCAGCGTTGCCAAATCAAAAATCATTGAAGCTGCCACCAGCATTCCACCCGCGCTGCGCCCGGCGGAGGAAATGTTTCGACTGCCCGCCGGCCAGCGCGACCTGCCGCAGCTGCGTCAATGGGCGGAACAATCTCCCGCGGAACTGCGCCTCCTCTGGCTGGTCTTCCAAACCGAATTGCAACGGGACCAGTTTCCGGCCGCGGCGCGCACCGCCATCGAATTGGCGTCGCGCGTCGCCGCCAAAAAGTAATCCCCGCCCTTGATTTTCCTGGCTAAGGCTTGGGTCCGGCCGAACTGGAAGGGCTCGCGTTCAGTTGCCGGACGCCGTCGCCGATGTAGAGCAGGCCGGAAATGCCGGTGCACACCGCCGCCGCGAGCGAACAGTAAAACAACCCGCGCGCGTCCCATTTCAGCAGCGTCCACGCAATCGTGATCATTTGCAGGACCGTCGCAATTTTTCCGATCCAATGGGGGCGGACTTTGACCTTGCCGCACGTGTAATGAATCACCGCCATCCCCACCAGAATAATGACGTCGCGGCTGAAGACGGTCACCACCAGCCACAACGGCAATGGGTCCAGCATGGGCCGGTGGTCGAAACTGAGCGTGACCAGTCCGGAGACGAGCAGGAGCTTGTCGGCCAGCGGGTCGAGCAACGCGCCCAACTCGGTCTGCTGGTGGTATCGGCGGGCAATGTAGCCGTCCACCGCGTCGAGGATGGCCGCCGTGGCGAAGGCCAGGATGGCCAGCCGACGGTACCATTCATCGTCGTTGTTCGTGAAGTAAAGCAACTGGGCCACAAAGAACGGCACCAGCAAAATTCGCAGGATGGTGATTTTGTTGGCGGTGGTCATGGACTCAGGGCAGGTACTGTTGAGCCGGCGGGCGCGTTCGTCAACTTTGCCGTGGCCCCGGCCGAGAGTAGACGAACCGCCAAAACCAGAGGGTCCCCAGCGCACCGCAGAGGGCCGCGCCAAGGAAGTTCACCTGCGGGCCAAGCGTCCAGAGCCCCGCGCCCAGGAACGAGCCGCTCGTCACGACGCAATCGCGGATGAGGTAATAGGCACCATAGGTCCGCGCGCGCAGTTCCGGCGCGGCCTCGCCGATGATCAGTGCCTTGCGCGCCGGCTCCCCAAACTCCTTCAGCCCCCGCACGGCGAACGCAATGGCCAGCCACGTGAAGTTGTCGGCCCACAGCAGAGCCACAGGAAAAAGCGTGAAGAACAGAAACGTCGCGAGGACGAACGGGCGCCGGCCATGTTTGTCGGCCAGGTGCGCCACCGGGATGTAGCAGAGCATGGCCGTGATCATCTCGATGGCGATGAGCCAGCCAAACTGCTGCGCGCTCACGCCGCCGTGATTCATCGCCCAGAGAATGACAAAAGCGTACGGGATGCGTTCGCAAAAGCGGATCAGGATGTCGCTCACGAGCAACTCGCGCAGCGCCGGAGAAAAGGATTTCACCACGTCCCGAAACGAGATCGCCCGTTTGCCCGCCGGCGTTGGTGAGGTCGGCGCCTCGACCATGAACCATTGGAACAGCCCGGTCAGCAACCCGAGCACGATGCAGCCGAGCAGGGCGTAATGGATGCCCTCCGCCCAACCCAATTTCATCACGAGCCAGCCGCCTGCCAGCGGGCCGAGCATCATCGGCACTCGACGGACGAGGGACTGCAGGCCGATGCCCATGGTGTGGCGCCCCGCTTCGAGCGACGAGGCCACGACGGAGAAGGTTGCCGGCAAAGAACAGGCGCTCCCGGCGAGGAACAAAAATGCGCCCAGCAACAGTGCGAGCCAATGGTGCCAGCAGAGGATCAGGACGTAGCCCGCGAGGGAAAGTGCGTTGAACAGCAGCAGCGAACGACGCTGTCCCCAGTGGTCGGTCAGCCAGCCCCCCGGATAGGCATACACTGCGCCGAGCAACGTCTGCAATGCGTCGAACAGGCCGATGATGAGCACGCTCGCGCCGAGCGTTTCCAGATACTTCGGCGCGAAGCCGAGCCAGAGCCGTTCGCCGGTGCCCGCCAGCACCAGCATGACCAGCATCAGCGACGTGTTCCGTCGCAACGCAAGAAAGGTGGCGCTCCTCGCCAGCACGGATTGTGAAGTTGTTTTCTCGTCCACGCGGGCTACAGTGTTGCCAAATTCCAATCCGGAAGAAAATCTTTTTGCCTCCCCAGATGAAGACCATGCTCCCCCTGCTGATCTCGGCCCACCTGCTGGCCATCGCCGCCGCGGCATCCCCGGAGACATTCGACGCCGCCAAGCTCGGCGGCCCGCCCACCGGCTGGACGGCATCACAGACCGGCAAGGGCACGGCCAATTGGCGTGTCGAACCGGACAGCTCCGCGCCGAGCAAACCAAATGTCCACAAGCAATCCGGCGTGGCGACTTATCCGGTCTGCCTCAGGAATGATACCCAGCTCAAGGACGGTTTCGTGGAGGTGAAATTCAAGGCGGTCTCGGGCAAGGAAGACCAGGCGGGTGGCGTGGTCTGGCGGGCCCAGGACGCGGACAATTATTTTGTGTGCCGCGCCAACGCGCTCAAGGATAACGTGCGGATTTATCACATCGTCAAGGGCAAGCGGACGCAGTTTGGCAACGCCGATGTCAAGGTGCCGGCCCGTCAGTGGCACACGTTACGCGTTGGGTTTTCCGGCGCGAAGACCACGGTGTTTTTCAACGGCAAACGGCTCTTCGAGGCGGAGGACCAGACCTTCACCCAGGCGGGCAGGGTGGGGGTGTGGACGAAGGCGGACAGCGTGACGCTCTTCGACGATTTTACCTTTGGCGGCAACCAAATGGCTGGTCACCCGCGGACGATGATCGCGTCCAGCCGGTGCAGCACGCGCTCCTTTCCGAGCACCTCGAGCAGATGGTAGAGGCTGGGGCCGGCGGTTTTTCCGGTGCAGGCGAGCCGGCACGGATGCACCAGGACACCGGCCTTCACGCCCAGTCCGGCCGCCGTGGTCTTCAACGCCGTTTCCAAACCCAAACTCGTGAAGTCTTCCAGGCCGGCAAACACTTCGCGCAGCTTGGCCAGACGCGGTCGGCTCTCCGGAGTAAAATCCTTTTGCGCC
>JAYUBJ010000547.1:0-3983 GCA_043740915.1 Verrucomicrobiota bacterium | reverse complement strand
CGGTTTCGTGAGCACGAGCAAGTCGCCGGGACGCGCGGCGGCATTCGTAATCATCCGGCGTGGATGGACCAACCCCGTCACCGACAAGCCATAGACCGGCTCCGGATTGCGAATGGTGTGGCCACCGACCAGCGCGCACTTGGCCTCGCGTACTTTGCTCGCACCCCCGCGCAGGATCGCTGCGATGATTTCGGGCCCGACGACGTCGGTGGGCACGCCCATGATGTTCATGGCCGTGAGCGGACGGCCGCCCATCGCGTAGACATCCGAGAGTGAATTGGCGGCGGCGATCTGGCCGTAGAGAAACGGGTCGTCCACAATGGGCGTGAAAAAATCCACCGTCTGCACCAGCGCGCGGTCGGGGGCAATGCGATAAACGCCTGCATCATCGCCGGTATCAGAGCCAACGAGCAGGTTCGGGTCGCGCAACGCGCGCGGGAGTTTGCTTAAGATATTCACCAGCGACCGCTGGCTGAGTTTGGAAGCTCACCCAGCACAAGTAGAAAGCGAAGTCAGTTTAAGGATTTGTTCGCGGCTCATAGAAACGCAGAAGGCGGTACGCGGCTTGCGGAACCAACACTTGGTTCAGGAACGGAGGCGGCCAACGGAGGATTCCGCCTTCCGCGCTTCGCGTTCCGCGTTTGAAAATGGCGGAGAGGGAGCGAATCGAACACTCCTCGACCTGCAAAACAGACCGACGGCGGTTTTGAAGACCGCGGGGGCCACCAGGCACCCATCACTCTCCGATTATTGATTGTCAGCATGTGGCTGCGGGAAAACTCCGAGATGGTGCGCGCTGCAGGTTTCGAACCTGCGACCCCTACCGTGTGAAGGTAATGCTCTACCACTGAGCTAAGCGCGCCACACTGGAGCGCATATTACGCACTCTGGAAAAATGGCGGCAAGCAATTTCTCCCGACCGCAATTTCGCGGTTCTTTGAAAACCAAGCGCCCGTCATGGATCAAGTTAATCCGCCGCCGGCGTCAAATGTTTCTGCGTCACCGCCTCCAATTCAGCCGTGATTTGTTCCAAGGACGCGGAGAAACGAATCTTTTTGCCAAGGCTTACGGCGACGGTGTACGGGTGGATATGCAGGCCGGTGGCGCCGCTCGCCGCACGTTTCTTTGGCTTGAGCTTTTTCGAGCCGCGGGACCGACCCGGCAGCCGTTGCCCGCAGGCCCGCACCTCATTCATCATGCCATCATACAACCCCCTGACGAAAACACCCCGATCCGTCACGCTCACGCCATCAATCGCGCTAAATTTGTCAAGCAGGACACGAAAACTTTGCGCGATGTGATTGGCGATTTCCGTCAACCGGTTGGCCGTGCGTAGCGTCGCTTCGGCCAGCAGCTCATGGTTGTGATGCACACATGCAATTCCAGTGGCCGATTCAATCGCCCATTTCACGGAATTGGCCACCTCAAATTCATTGCCACCAAAAGAGTAAATCCGCCTTGCGGTGGTTGAACGCTTGAAGCTGCCAGAAAACAAATCCGGAGTCTCCGCGAGGTCTGGCGCAGAGAAGTCGAACCGCGCTGTGAGCCGGGTAATTTTATTTTGAGCGGAGATTTTCTCGCCCTCAATTCCGTGCTCGGCCAACGCCTTTAACTTTTTGAGCAAGGCCCGCGCCTTTGAATTGGCTGGTTTCATTTCAGAGGTTTCTTCGGGATGCGTCGGAGGAAAACCTGCCCGGCAACATTTTCGTAGATTTCAAAGCCGTTGGGTACGACGTCCACCAGCGGGCCGTCCGCGTCTGTCGAGAAGAACAGTTTGCCATTCCCGAGTTTGGTGAGCACGTCACTCACCCGGCTTTCGTATCCCAGGCATTCAAGGTTCCATCGCAACCCAGCGTGAACAGCAGGCTGCTCTTGGGATCGAATTCCGGTGTGGCGGTCGCCCCGCGATACATGCCCTTGTCGCCCGTCGAATGGCGACCGTATTCCGGCGCGGCGTAACTTTGTTCCCAGATGATTTTTCCTGTCGCTGACTCGAGCCAACGCACCATGTCCCGGCCATCCTCCCAGCCGATGGCGTAGAGTTTTCCCGCGACCACCAGCGGAGCCGAAGCGCCCGCGCCGACTTTCATTTGCCAGACTGGCTGCGGTGGCGGCCAGACACCCGTTGCATTCCAGCCAGAGCTTTCGGAGACCAAGCCGTCCCGGTTTAACCCGCGCCAGTGCGGCCAGTCTGCGGCGCGGCCCCAGCCGACCAAGGACAAAACGCAAAACACAAGACCCAGTTGCAGACTCATGCTTCGACTGGATGGATGGAAGTTTCCGTTGCTCCATGGCGCGGCATGATTCCTCAATGGGTCATCAGGTAAACGATGAGGTTGATGCCGAGCGGATAGGCAATCTTCTCGGAAAACGTGTGGAAGTAATCGAGGTTTTCCCCCTCGCGCTCCCACCCGTCGCTGACATCACTGTTATGGATCGCGATGGCCATGATGCGCTGCTGGTCATCCAGCCAGGCCCGCACGTGCATCTCGTCCGATCCTTCCCCGCGGTCCACCCGATGAATCCGCGACGCCGGATTGCGCGGATCGTGGTCATGATTCCATAACTGCATGGTCGGCACCTGGAGCATTTGCATCGGTCCAGCCAGGTCGAAAACGCAGTGAAAAACCGGATGGCTCAAAGGAAGATCGACCCAGTTCCGGCCCGGCAGCACGCGCTTCATCTCCGCGTCAAACCCGTCCCACTCGCGCGTGCTCCAAAAATCGATCACCAGGAGCACACCGCCATTGCGCAGATAATTCCCAAGGAGACCAATTTCCTCGTCGCCCAGTTCCATGTACCCAGGGTGCTCCATGTAGATGAATGGATAGTCGGTCAACGTCGGATCGGTCAGCCGGATCACCCGCGCGTCCGGATCGCCTTTCATCGAGGTCATCTGCTGGAGGCGGTAGGAAAAATTCAGGTCGGCGTCCGGAAAGTCCACCCACCAACCCAACCGCAAGCCGCGATTAAAGCGACCCTCACTAATGCCGGATTTGAACAGGATGCGGGTGAAAGTGAAAACGTCTTTTTCAAAACCTGGTGCATTCGTCCAGTTGGGTGTGCCCGTGGGAGTGTGGGAAGCCGTCCCGCGGGCGGTCTGCACCGTATCCTCGTTGATGATGATATTACCTTCGCCCCGGATGAGCGGACCGGAATCCCCGCCGCCGCCGAAGCGCTGGAATTGCGCGACGCCCACCCCCACGCCCAACGCGAGCACAGCGCCCACCCACAAAAGTTTGCGGCGCAGTACCATGTTAGTGGATCCTCACGCCGGGCATATGAAGTAAACCAACAGTGGAAATCGGATTCGGCACTATTGGACTGACCGTTTCTGCCGTCAACCGTTCATTTTCGTTTTGGTTGCATCCGTGGAGTGTGGGCGGATAGCAACGCCCTACGGTGGGGTGAGACTCCGTCGAACCCTATCTGGCGTCGGCAGTCAGGGCTCGACGAGTCTCGCCCCACCAACCGGAAAGCAATTGCATCCCGGCGCGCAGTGAGAATAATGCGCAGCACGACCATGAATCGAACCCGGCTGCTGCTTGTCACGTTGATGCTGGCCATGCATGGGCCCGCGGTCGCCGCCGAACCCGCGCGCTTCGAGAGCGAATTAGTCTTTCCCCTACACCCCCAACACAATCACGCGCCCGGCATCGTCGAGTGCCCCAATGGCGACCTGCTTGTATCCTGGTATCGCGGGTCGGGCGAACGCAAGGCCGATGATGTCGCCGTGTACGGCGCCTGGCGGGCCAAAGGCGAAACCCAATGGGGCGAGGCGTTCCTGCTCGCCGACACGCCGGGCTTTCCCGATTGCAACACGACCCTGTTCGTGGACGACCGGCAGCGGTTGTGGTTGTTCTATCCGACCATTCTGGCGAACACGTGGGAATCCTGCCTGACCAATTTCAAAGTCAGCTCGCATTTCACCCGCCCCGGGCCGCCCAAGTGGGACCGCGAAGGATTGATCCTCCTCAAGCCCG
>JAYUBJ010000546.1:0-3991 GCA_043740915.1 Verrucomicrobiota bacterium | reverse complement strand
CATCCCAGTTGCGGAAGCCGGCGTCACGGATTTTCTCCGCCGCATGCATGGCCGCCGCGGGGTTGTCGAATTGGGCGATGAGGCCGAAAGCTGGATTGGGGGCGGCAGCCATTAGTGGTGTCCTCCGTGCTTGGCGCCGCCCAGGGGATGATGTGGGTCGGCTTGGGGCGTGACCCCTTTGACTTCCGCGATGGCGATCAACGGGATGAAGCGCAGGAACAGCAGAAAAAAGGTGAAGAACAAACCGAAGGTCCCGATGTACGTAAGGATGTCGATCGGGGTCGGCTTGAAGTAACTCCAGTTGGCGGGCAGGAACTCACGGTTGAGCGAGGTCACGATGATGACGAAGCGCTCGAACCACATGCCGATGTTCACAAAGATCGACATGATGAACACGAGAACGATGTGCGAGCGGACTTTCTTAAACCAGAACAACTGCGGGATGACGACATTGCACGCAATCATGATCCAGTACGACCAGCCGTAAGGTCCGAAGGCGCGGTTGTAGAAGGCGAACCGCTCGTAGGGATTGCCACTATACCAGGCAATGAACACTTCCATGCCGTAGGCGTAACCGACAATCGAGCCGGTGGCCAAGGTGACTTTACACATCAAATCGACGTGACGGAGCGTGATGATGTCTTTGAGATTGAGCACGCTGCGCAGCGGAATCAGGAGCGTGAGCACCATGCCAAAGCCGGAAAAGACGGCGCCGGCGACGAAATAGGGCGGGAAGATCGTGGTGTGCCAGCCGGGCAACTGCGAGACGGCAAAGTCGAGGGACACGATGGAGTGCACGGACAGCACCAGTGGCGTGGAAAGGCCGGCGAGAATCAGATAGGCCTTTTCGTAATTGCTCCAATGCCGGTTGGAGCCGGTCCAGCCGAGCGCGAAGAAACCATAAGCGAATTTGCGTACTTTGGTCCTCGCCCGGTCACGCATCACCGCCAGATCGGGAATCAGGCCCATGTACCAGAACAGAACCGAGACGGTGAAATAAGTGGAGACCGCGAACACGTCCCACATGAGGGGCGAGCGGAACTGGGGCCAGATATCGTTGGCATTGGGCAGCGGGAACAGCCACCAACCCAGCCAGATTCGCCCGATGTGAATGAGCGGATAAACGCCGGCGCACATGACGGCAAAAATCGTCATCGCTTCGGCGGCCCGGTTCACCGAGGTGCGCCACTTTTGGCGCAGGAGGAAAAGAATGGCGGAAATCAAAGTGCCTGCATGGCCGATGCCGATCCACCAGACGAAGTTGACGATGCCCCAGCCCCACATCACCGGATGCGCCACGCCCCAGACACCAACACCCGTGGACATCAGGTAAAGGATGAGATATCCGAGCATCCCCAACATCAGCACGCTGGGGATGAAGGCGCACCACCACCACGTTGGAGTTTTCCCCTCGGCGACGCCGGCGATTTGGTCGGAAAGCCAGCCGATCGACCGCTGGTTTTGCACCAATGGTTCGCGCTCCAGCTCGACGGGTGGCGCGTGAACTTTCAACTGAGTCGTGGATTCAGACATTAGCGCGCTCCCTTCTCGGCATCAGCCGCATGCTTGCCGGTGAGCGCCCCGTGATCAGCGGAGTGGTGTCCATTCTTGGCGGTGAATTCCTGGGAACTGAAAGGCATCTCCTTGTAATCCGGCATTGCGGGATTCGGATTGCGGATGCGCGCCAGATAGGTCGTGCGCGGTTTGGTGGCGAGGAATTCCAGCACGGTGTAATTCCGCTGCTGCGCTTTCAACTTGGAAACCTGGCTCTCCGGATCCGAAACGTCGCCAAACACAATCGCCTCTGCCGCACAGGCCTGCTGGCAGGCGGTCTTGGGTATGGTTTGCGCCTTTTCGGTCAACCGCACATCGCCGGAAGCGCCGACCTTGACCTTCTGGGTGATCTTCGCGCCTTCGATGCGCTGAACACAGTACGTGCATTTCTCCATGACGCCGCGCATGCGCACGGTGACATCGGGATTCTTGACCAGCTTGAGCAAATCCCATTCGTCTGACGGTTTGTTGCCGCGGTCGGGGTCTTTGAACCAACGGAACAGGTCGAGCTCCCCGTCCGTCCTGTGCGTCATCGGCCCGGGATAAAACGGGCCCGCGAGCTGGTCGAGCGGGCGGCGGTTGTAATCGAAAAAATTGAAACGCCGGACTTTATACGGGCAGTTGTTCGAGCAATAACGGGTGCCGACGCAACGGTTGTACACCATCACGTTCAAACCTTCCTCGTCATGCACGGTGGCATTGACGGGGCAGACGCTCTCGCACGGCGCGGATTCGCAATGCAGGCACATCATCGGCTGATTGATCAGCTGCGGGTTCGCCGTGTCGCCCGTGTAATAGCGGTCAATGCGAATCCAGTGCATCTCGCGGTTGCGATAGACCTGTTCCTTGCCCACGATGGGAATGTTGTTTTCGCTCTGGCAGGCGATCATGCAGGCCGAGCAACCCACGCACGAACCAAGGTCGATCGACATGCCCCATTGGTGCAGGACGTTGGGTTTCTGCTTGAGCTGGTCGAGCGGGTTGGGATAGAGCGGTTGGTTCGACGGCGGATCCGGCATGTTCATGCCCTTCGCGAAATTCGGATCCTTGCGATACTCATTCAGGTTCGCCTCACGAATAATTGGGCGGCCTTCCATTGACCAATGGTTTTGTGTGCAGGAAATTTGGTAAGTTCGGGTGGGCGAATTAAGTTTCGCACCGCCGGCGAAATACGGTGCGGCGACCGTGCGCAGGCGGTAAGCATCGAAGCCGGAGTTGCGGCCGATGCGGCCCGTTTGTTTGCGACCGTAGCCGAGTGCGAGTCCGAGAGTGTTGTCCGCCTGGCCGGGTGAAAGCCAGACCGGCCCCTCGACCGAACGCCCATTCAAATCGATTTTCACCCACGGCACCTGGAGATTGTTGTTTTCGTGGTCCTGAACGTCCAAGCCCAGGTCTTTGGCTGTTTGCGGGCTCATCAGAATCACATTTTCCCAAACCATCTTGGTGATGGGATCGGGCAATTCCTGCAGCCACCCGTTGTTGTTGTAACGGCCATCGTCCACGCTGTAATCGCGGTGGAAAATCACTTCCAGCTTGTCCTTCGTCGGCGCGGGCGAAGCGGTGGCGGCGTCGATGATTTGGTTTGCGGCCTCCGCGTTGAAGGCAACCGCAGTCGCTTTGTGCGCGCTATTGGGCAGGTAGCCGCCGTGCAGGAATTTCTTCCAACTGGCTTCGAATTCACCGTCCGTGACCAATGACCTGAAGGTTTCGCGGACAATATCGTGAGGCTTGATGGCGTCCAGACCGGCGAGACGTGCCAGCAATTCGATTTCGGTGACTCCACCAAACAACGGCTCGATCAATGGCTGCACGGGGACCACCGTGCCATCGCTCGTGCGCGCGTCACCCCAGGATTCGAGGTAATGCGCCTGCTGCAGATGCCAGTCATTGGTGCGCTTGGAGGCTTCAAAGGTTTCGTCCTCAAAATAACCGAGGCGCACCACGGTCTTGGCTTGGGACTGGGCCTTGGCCCAATCGAGATCGGCTGGCGCGTTGTAGGCGGGGTTGCCACCCAGGATCACCAGCGTGTCCACCTTGCCGTCCTTCAAATCCTGCGCCAAATCAGTGATGGCAATTTCTTCGGCGGCGGGAACCTCATGAAACACGACGGTGGTTCCGATGTTCCCCAAGGCCGCATTAATTTTATTGGCAAGGACATGGGCTGCGAGCGGTTGCCGGTGTCCGGCCACCACCAGGCATTTCCCCTTGTTGGCGAACAGGTCCTTGGCGCACTCCTCGATCCATTTCCCGTGTTGCTTCACCGCACCGCCCAACTCGGTGAGCTTGGTCCCCGCGGTCCCGCCCGAAAGTGTTTCGATCTCCGCACCCAATTGCGCTGCTACAACCAAGACCTGACTTGGGGCCACGCGCAAACGATGGTCCGCATTTGCGCCCGCCAGCGTCATCAACGATTCCACCGCATACAGCCGGTTCATCG
>JAYUBJ010000545.1:0-3996 GCA_043740915.1 Verrucomicrobiota bacterium | reverse complement strand
CTTGCGCCTGCCCGCGCGGGAGCCCGCTCGGCGAAGCGCTCCAGTCAATCGGGATCCCGCAATACGACTATGGCCTCGCAGCCGCGGCCAATGAATTGCGCGTGGTGGGCCGGCGGTTCTCGTTGCGCGACAGCCTGCGCGGGTGGCGAGCAGTGGAATCTTCCGGCCGGGCATTAAAAAAAATCATCGCCGACGTTGCGCCGGATGCCGTCATCTCCTGCACGAACAAAGACCATTTCTGCGCCGTTTCCGCCTGCGCCGCCAGTCGCACCCCTTCCGTCTGGTGGGTCAATGACATTGTGTCCCCGGCTTTTTATCCGAAGCCGGCCCGGCTGGCGTTTCGTTTGAAAGCCCGCCACGCCCGGCGGCTCATCACTGTCTCCGAGTTCACCCGGCAGTCCCTGCTGCACGAAGGCCTGCCCGCCGCCCGCGTCACGACCATCCACAACGGGATTCCGCTGGAGCGCTATCAGCCAACCGGGCGCGGCCGCTGGCGGCGCGAATTTGGACTGCCCGCGCACGAACCGCTCGCCGGCCTCGTCGGCCGCTTCACCCCGTGGAAAGGGCAGGATTTTTTTCTCCGCCTGGCGCAGGCTTGGATCCGGCAACATCCCCGCGGCCATTTTGTGCTCATCGGCCAGGCCTTCAACGAGGAGCAGGAGTTCGAAGCGGCCTTGCGCCAGTTCGTGGCGGCTCAGGCGCTGGGCCAGCGGGTTCACTTCGTTCCGTTCCAGGAGCACATTGCCGCCGTGCTCGGGGATCTGGATGCGCTGCTGCACACCTCGCTGCGCCCGGAGCCGTTCGGCCGCGTGATCATCGAGGCCATGGCGGCGGGCGTGCCGGTGATCGCCGCGCGCGCCGGCGGCGTGCTGGAAATTATCACCGAGGGCGTGGACGGTCTGCTCGCCGAGCCCGGCGACTTGAAGAGTTATCTCGGCCAGTTAGACAAGCTGTTTAAATCGGCATCGCTCGCCGGTGCGCTCGCGTCCGCCGCGCGCGCCACCGTCCGTCGCCGCTTCACCGTGGGACGGGTGCGTGAACAGTTCGAACAAGTCCTCCGCGAAATCACCTGACATGCGTTTCATTTTTCTAACCGCCGGATACCATCCCGACCAGGTGGGCGGGGCGTTTCGCTACGTGACCGAGGTGACCGAACGCCTGGCCGGACGCGGTCATCACGTCACCGTCATCCATCCCGGCAATGATGAGCACGCCGGTTCCACCCCCTCGCCCGCGGGTGCCACGTTGCACCGGCTCCCCCGGGCGGGCGGTTGGTTTTGGAACAACTGGCGGCAAAAAAACACCTCGGCACGCCGTGCTTTTCTGGCCTCGCTACCCAGCGACGGCGAACCGCTTCTGGCTGTTCTTTGTCACGCCTATTTTGCACCGGCCTTCGCCGTGCCTCGCAGCGGTTCCGCGTATTTGTTCACCGGCCCGTGGGCGGACGAATTTATTTCTTCCCGTTCCTCGCCCGGAATCCGCTGGCCGCGCCGCGCGCTGGATCAACTGATCGCCGCGCGCCTGCGCGCCACGGAACGACGCGCCTTGCGCAACGTCGATCGTATCCTGACCATCAGCCGGTATTACGAACGGCAACTGCCGTCGTGGCACGGGGCCGGGTTACCGCCGGTTCAAATGATCTCCGGCGGCGTGAACACCGGACAATTTTTTCCGTACGCCGACCGCGCGGCCGTGCGCACACAGTTCGGCTTGAGGCCGGACGAGTTTCTTTTTTTGACCGTGCGGCGGCTGGAGCCACGCATGGGTTTGCACCGGCTCATCGATGCCTTTGCGGCGGTGGCCCGACGGTTTCCTCAAGCCATTCTCTGGCTGGCCGGCGATGGATCACAGCGCGGCGAACTCCAGGCGGGCATTGATTCGCACAACCTGGCCGGCCGGATCCGCCTGCTGGGCTTGGTGCCCGAAGCGGATCTGCCCGCACTCTACAACGCCAGTGATTGCACGCTCATGCCGTCGCTCGAGCTCGAAGGCTTCGGGCTGGCCACGGTGGAATCGCTGGCCTGCGGGACGCCGGTATTGGGTTCGCGCGCCGGGGCGACGCCCGAATTACTGGCGCCACTTGGCGAAGCCCTGCTGTTCGACGCCGACTCGCCGACCGGGCTGGAAAGCAAGCTCCTCGCCATTTTGCAGGGCCAGCAAATCTTGCCGGGCCGCGCGCAGTGCCGGGATTACGTGGTGAAACACTTTGCCTGGGATCGTGCGGTGGCGGGGTTCGAGCAAGCGTTCACCGAAACCAGCGGCGCCGGAGGTGGCGCATGAAGATTTTGGAATTGGGAAAATTTTATCCGCCGCATCATGGCGGGATCGAAACGCTGCTGCGTTCCTGGTGTGAAGGCTTTGCCCGCCTGGGCGCGGAGGTGGATTGCGTGGTGGCCAATGACGCGCGGCAAAACGCGCGGGAAGAAATCAATGGAGTCCACGTGCACCGCCTCGCCAGTTACGGCACCCTGGCATCCACGTCGATTTGCCCGGGTTACCTCGACAGCACGCGGCGGTTTCCGGCCGACGTCTGGCATGTGCATTTCCCCAACCCGCTCGCGGACCTCGCCTGTCTGCGGGGCGATCCGCAAACGCCGCTGGTGCTTTCCTATCACAGCGACGTGGTGCGACAGGCGGGCTGGATGAGTCTTTACCGCCCGCTCCTGCAGCACCTGTTGCGCCGAGCGACCCGCATCGTGGTCGCCACGCCAAACCACCTCGAGTATTCGCCGTGGCTGGGCGCGTATCGCGAAAAATGCGACGTCATTCCTTTCGGCATCGACCTGGCGCGCTTCGCCCCGACCCCGGATCTGATGCAAGCGGCGGCGGAATTACGCCAGACCGTCGGGGGCAAATCGATTTTATTGAACATTGGGCGCCTGGTCGGCTATAAAGGGCAGTGCTACCTGCTGGAAGCAGCGCGCGAACTCGATGCGGTCGTCTGGTTGGTGGGCGTCGGTCCGCTGGAAGCGGAGTTGCGACAGCAGGCGCAGGCTCTGGGCCTGGGTGGTCGGGTGCGGTTTTGGGGCGCGGTGGACGTCCGGCAACTGGCGGCACTGCTGCACGCATGCACCGTCTTTGTGCTGCCGTCGGTCACGCCGAATGAGGCATTCGGGATCGCGCAAGTGGAAGCGATGGCCTGCGGCAAGCCGGTGGTCAGTTGCGCCCTGCGTTCCGGTGTGCCCTTTGTCAATCAGGACGGGGTGACAGGTTTGATCATCCCCCCGGCCGATGCGCCGGCACTGGCAACGGCCCTCCGTCGGCTGTTGCAGGAGCCGGCTTGGGGCGCGCGGTTAGGTGAAGCCGGCCGTCGGCGTGCCGGGCAGGAGTTTGAAGAATCGGTGATGGTTGAACGTTACTGGCAGTGTTTCCAGCGGTTATCCGCTCGATCCGGCCAACCATGAAAACCTATCTCGCCGTATTGATCTTGTCGGCGCTCACGGCGTACTTCCTGACGCCGCTGGCGCGCTGGGTGGCGCTTCGCTGGGGCGCCCTCGACCTGCCGGACGAACGCAAGATTCACACGCGCCCCATGCCGCGGCTGGGCGGCCTGGCTGTCTTCGGCGGCTTTTGTTCGCCATGGGCCTTCATTTATCTGCTCGACAATCTGGTCACGGCGCGGTTCCACAATTACGAAAAATTGTTTCTGGCGTTGATGCTGGGCGCCGCCGCCATGCTGGCCCTGGGCATGTACGATGACCTTAAAGGGGCCAACGCCACCAAGAAGTTTCTTGTCCAGATCCTCACCGCCACCGCGTTGTATTTCGGTGGATTTCAAATTACCAAACTCAGCAACCCGTTCGGCGCACCCTTCGAACTGGGGTGGCTCTCCCTGCCCGCGTCAGTGCTGTGGATCGTGGCCATCACAAATGCGATCAACCTGCTCGACGGCATCGACGGCTTGGTGGCGGGCGTTACCGCCTGCATTGCGCTGGCGCTGGCAATCATCAATATTCTCGCCGGCAACATCATTGTTGCCCTGCTCACGCTCTGCCT
>JAYUBJ010000544.1:0-3998 GCA_043740915.1 Verrucomicrobiota bacterium | reverse complement strand
GCCCGGAGCATGGCATTCGCGGCGCGCTGGATGAAAAAGTCGCCGACGGCGTGGATGAGAAAACCGGGCTGCCGGTTTACAGTCTCTACGGTGAGCGGCGCAGTCCCGCGCCGGCGCAGTTGCAGGATTTGGACGCGCTCGTGTTCGACCTCCAGGACATCGGTTGTCGTTTCTACACGTTTGTCTCCACGATGGGCAACTGCCTGGCCGCCGCCGGTCAGGCGAAAATAAAATTCTTCGTGTTGGACCGCGTGAATCCCCTCAACGGCGTGGCCGCGGAAGGCCCGGTGCCTGCCGGCGCTGCAAGTTTCGTCGCGTATCACCCGACTCCCCTGCGCCATGGCATGACGGTGGGTGAGCTGGCCAGGATGTTCAATGTCGAGCGCGGTTGGAACGCCGACCTCACCGTGATTCCCCTCGCCGGCTGGTCCCGCGATCTTTGGTTTGATCAAACCGGTTTGCCGTGGACCAATCCCTCGCCAAACATGCGCAGCCTCACCGAAGCCACGCTCTATCCTGGCGTCGGACTGCTCGAGTCCGCCATCTCGGTGGGTCGTGGGACGGATACGCCGTTTGAAGTGGTGGGTGCGCCCTACATCGACGACGTGAAACTGGCGGTGGAATTGAACCGCGCGCGCCTGCCCGGCGTGCGTTTCGTGCCGATCAGGTTCACGCCCGGCGCCAGTGTTTTCAAAGGGATGAACTGTGGCGGCGTTTCGATCCTCCTGACCGACCGCGACCAGTGCCCGGTCGTGGACGTCGGGTTGACGCTCGCCTTGACGCTGCAGCGGCTTTACCCGAACGAGTTCGCGCTCGAGAAAATGCAAACGCTGTTGCAAAGTCGCGCGACCCTTGAGGCGATCAAAGCCGGGAAGTCATTGGCGGAAATCAAACAGGGCTGGGCGGCGGATTTGGAGTCGTTTCGAAAACGCCGTGAACCATTCCTTCTGTACAAGTAATTCGGTTTGCGCCGGGGCGTGGTCGCCGCTACGGAGTTGAGGTGATCCGATGGTAACGGTCGATGGCGGGATGGGTGAGCGTGCGGGTTTTGCCGTTGGGCCAACGCACTTCGATGGAGTCAACCTCCGCGAGGTTCCCCAGGCCAAAATGCCGCGTGTTGGCGTGCTGGGCGCGATAGGAATCGCCGTTGACGATGACGGCGGCGCGCCGGCCGGAAGCCGTGTTCACCGTGATTTTTGCGCCGATGGGCGACAGGCCTGGTTCGTCCTCCAAGCGCACGCCAATCCAATGATTTTCCCCCAGCCATTCATTTCTCAAAACGTGCAGGGTGGAAACCGCCGGGCCATCGACGCTGGATTTTTTTTCCACCACGAGCAGGTCGGGCCGGCCGTCCGCATCCAGGTCGTCGCTGATCACCGCGCGCGCGTCGTACTCGAAATCAATGTCCATCAAAAAAGCCGCGCTCAGGAATCCTTTTTCGCCTTCGTTGAGGAACAAAACATTGTGCTCAAAACCGTTCCAGGACATGCCGGTTTTGATCGGTCGCGCGGCGATGGAGGCAAACAACAGGGAGGTGTCCGCGTTCGGCTTCGAGTTGCCCAGATAGATGTCATGGGTCCAAAACGAAGTGCAGTAATCCTTCGCGGTCTGGCCGCTGAGATGGCCGTTGGCGATGTAGATGCTCTGGTGCCCGTCATTGGCGAGGTCGAAGGTCGTGCAACCCCAGGACCACCCCGAGCGCGCCACCTGGTCCTTGAAGGCGGGCTGCAAATAGCGGCCATCCGCGTTCGCCAGATACATCCGGTTGCCGTAGCCCATATGACTGCGCATTTTCTGGTGCTCCGGAAAATCGTCCCGACCCAACTGCATGGCGTCGAGCCTCCGCGCCGTCGTCGAACTCATCCCCGTGACATAGAAGTCCAGTTTGCCATCCTGGTTGTAATCGCCGAACGTGTGCCCCATGCCGAAGTTGGAACGATCATCCACAAGCTTGGCCGTCACGTCTGTGAAATGTCCCTGGCCATCGTTGTGATAAATGTCGATGCCCGAAAAATCGCTGACGACCAACAGGTCCAAAAAGCCATCACCATCCAGATCCACGAAGGAGCTGCTGTAGGTGCGGCGAAAACGTTTCGGCGCCAGCCCTGCGGACTCGGTCGCCTCGACAAATTTTCCATTGCCTTTGTTGAGCAGGAGAAAACTGGGATATCCGTCATTCGCATCGTAATACGGCGTGGGCATCTGGCCCGCCGCATACGGGGGTTTGTACTGCGCCAGCCACAGGTCCAACCGGCCATCGCCGTCCACGTCTCCCGCCGTGATGACCGACGGTGCGGAAAAGTCCTTGACCGGGCCGAAGATGACTTTGCCCGGCGTGGAGAAGCGGCCTTGTTTGTCCCCCTCGAAGAGCACGACATTGATGTCCTTGTCCGCCATCACGAGATCGGGAATACCATCGCCGTTAAAATCGGCAATGAGCGCCGCCCCGGGCGAGGGATCCTGGTCCTGCGGGATCGCCACCGGAAAGGCGCAGAGTTTTTCCGGCTCAAATTTGCCGCCACCCCGATTCCAATAGACCGTGTTTTGCCAGGGCAGGATGATTTCCGAGAGACCGTCACGATTCAGGTCATAGACCAGGACCGGCTTGACGTACAGATTGTTTGCCGAAATGACCGGCGAGGAAAGCAGCACTTCCTTGAATACCGGCGGGCCTGGCCGCTCCGAAATGGTGAGACTGATGGCGTCGATAATTTTCGGGACATACTTGCCATCCTCAGTCACGTTCGCATTCCATTCGATCTCCAGGTCACCACTCACCAGATACCGCTGCTGCCGGGCGGGAAGCTGGACATAGAGGGTCATGCCGAAAGTCGAACGCGCCGGCGCCCCTGCGGGCGCGTCAAATTTCTTGTGGTGCCACTCAGTCGAAACGATTTGGAAGCCTTGTTGCTTGAGGGTGGCGAGCCATGCGCGCCGCTGGCCCGGGTCCAGCGTGCGCCCCGGTCCGGCATAGGTCGTCACCGTGATGCCGAGCCGGTGCGCTTCGATCTGTTTGGGCTCGCCGAGGACCAGTTCATCCACGGGGAATTGGGCGAAGACCGCAAACTTGTCCGCACTGCGGCGCAGGAGATCCCAGAGTTTCACGAACGTCTCCTCATACTGCTGCGCCTGCACCTCCTTGGACCAGACCGTCTCGTCCAGGCGTTTGATCTCCTCGCGGAGCTTCACGACCCGCGCCACGTCCTGTCTGGCCTTGTCGGGATGGTCGTCCACGAGCGGCTTCGAAAGGTGGCGCGCGTAAACCAAGGCGGCGACGATCACCGCCGACAGCAAGAGCCAAAGGATGAGTTTGGGTTTTAGCATAGCCGAACCGCGCCCCAATCTAACCGCGCTGGAAGGCGATTCACAATAGGCAAAAGTGGCGCGGCGTTGGGAATCCCACTCACCCCAGCCCGCTCAACTGCTGTTGGTTTTTTGTCATTTCTTCTGAAGACGGGAGATTTGATAGGGTATCTCAATTTCGCCCTCGCCGATGACGATCTTCTCCACCAGCCTTTCCGCAATTTTATGTTTCCTCCGTTGGCAACGACGGCCAACCGCGACACAAGGTGCGCGCTTCGGCCACCGTCACCTAAATATCTCGCCATCCTCAAACTGGATAGTTACAAACCAGCCATGTCCAAGGCCGCAACAACTGTTTGGCTTTGGCTCGCCGTTTTGTGCTGTGCCATTGAATCCCCGGCCCAAACCCCGGAACCGTTGCAGTGGGATGCCTTCACCAAGGAGTACACGCTTAAACCAGGAGAAACCAACATCCTGCTCAGTTTCCATGTCAAAAACGTTTCCGCCAAGGAAGTCAGCATCAACAGCGTCTCCACTTCTTGCGCGTGCAGCCTGGCGACTTTGCCTCAGAAGCCTTGGCGGTTGGCTGCTGGTGCTGAGGGTGACGTCTCAATCGCCGTCGATCTGCGTGGTAAATCAGGAACGCTGACGAAAGTGGCAGTGGTTCAAGCTTCAACCGGACCAAAGATTCTGAC